>DTTI01000076.1 GCA_012964825.1 Candidatus Neomarinimicrobiota bacterium | reverse complement strand
ATTGAAGCTTAACAGTTTCTTCGAGGGTTGGTTCGGACGTTATGTCCTACCCGGTATCATCATGCAGTCTGTACTCATAGGCGGTGGGTATGCGACTGGTCGGGAGATTGTTGAATACGGAGCAAGGCTCGGGGCTATAGGGTGGATTGCCGGATTGACTATTTTCTTGGGATTTGCCTTTCTCAGTTTTCTCACTTTTGAACTGGCCCGGATTTACAAAGCTTACGACTACCGGTCATTGGTAAAACAGGTAGCGTGGAAACTGTGGTTTTTTTACGAGATCGTTTACGTGTTGCTGGGGGTTATTGTTATCGCTGTGATGGCTTCTGCCACCGGTGAGATTGTCCAGCAGACCCTGGGTTTGAACTACTGGGCCGGAGTTTTCAGCATTACCGTTGTGGTGGGCATTTTGAATTTCTACGGAGGCCATCTCATAGAACGGTTCAAGACGTTCGGTACAGCTGTTCTTTATTTAGGTTACATATTCTTTTCGCTGATTGTTCTTTCAGATCGGTGGGGAAAGGTCGTAGCCACACTTACCAAGGGTGACACCTCTTTTTCCTCGGAGCCAGTTACTGTAGGAATGGCCATTACTGTTGGTATTGTCTATGTGGGTTATAATCTTGTTTTTGCTCCCGCCCTTTTCACCCTCAGACGACAGTCTACCCGAAGAGAAACTTTTTGGTCCGGGATGATTGCCGGTTTTCTCATGACGTTTCCTTGGTTTCTCACCTACTTCTGTCTTATGGGTTTTTATCCCGATCCACAAGTTTTTAAGGCCACTGTACCCTGGCTAGTGATGCTGGAGACAGTGGGAGGGTCGGCTATCATTACTCTTTTTGGTGTTGTGGTGGGGTGGACACTCATCGAAACCGCCACAGGTATTGTCCACGCAATTATTGAGAGGCTTCACGCCCATGCGAAGGAACTGGGTCGGAAACCGATGACTCATTCGCAAGATGCTTTGTTTGCCACCGCCATGCTTCTGATTTCTGTGGGGCTGGCGAGGATCGGTATCGTTGATCTCATTGCAAAAGGGTACGCAGCCATGTCCTACGGAATGATCGTAGTTTACATTATTCCACTTTTGACAGTCGGTATCTATCGCATCTTGAAACCTGAATGGAAAAAGGAATTTTGGGTGCAGGCATGATTTCTGTTGCTCATCTCTCCCTGCCTTATTACCATCATGTCCGTGTGAGACAGTGGGAAGATAGATTAATATGTTTTTAACCGGGAGATTACCGTGAAACGGTATGCTGCACTTGTAGAAGGCAGGTTTGATTTTCTCTATGCCAAAACTGCCAATGCTCTGTTGCGATACAGGCCTGAGGAAGTGGTCTGCTGTATAGATTCAGAGAACGCCGGGAAAACGACGAATGAGGTCATAAAACTGGGCGGCGATACGCCTGTTGTGGGTTCATTCGAAGAGGCGATGGATTTCAATCCCGACACGCTTGTAGTGGGGGTCGCTACTCAAGGTGGTTTTTTGCCAGACAACATGCGACAATGCGTGCGTGAGTCCATTGAAAGCGGGATTAATGTGATTTGCGGTTTACATGCTTTCCTTTCTGAGGATGAAGAGTTTGCTCCGCTGGCTGATAAACATGGTGTCAGCATCACCGATTTAAGGAAACCGCCGTCGCCACTGCCGTTCTCAGAAGGAACTTGGCGCACTCGAAAAACACCCACCCTTTTGACAGTCGGGGACGATTGTGACACCGGTAAAATGACGGCGGCATGGGAGTTGAAGCGGCAATTAGAAGAGAAGGGAAAGAAAGTTGCCTTTGTAGGAACCGGACAGACGGGGATACTTCTAGGCGGATTCGGTGTTGCGGTGGATGCCATCGTGAGTGATTTTGAGGCTGGTTCAATTGAGGCTGAAATTGACCGTGTAGGGGATGATGTGGATCTCATTGTTGTGGAAGGGCAGGGTAGCATTTCTCACATGGCCTATTCCGGCGTTACGCTGGGACTTTTGCACGGCACCATGCCGGATATGCTTTTGATGTGTCATGAGCCGGCTAGGGATATTGATACATTTGAACATCCTATGGCAGACTTCAAAGAGGTGATGGATATTTATGTCCGTCTCGTCCAAATATTCAAACCGTGCGAGGTCATGGGACTTAGCCTTATCACACATACTGAGAGCGAAGATCAGGCCAAAACCACAATTCAAAACTACAGTGACAAATATGGAATTCCTGCTGTGGACCTGGTTCGATTCGGTGGGGATCAAGTTATTGATGGCCTTTTATCAAAGCTTGGATGAATTTCCATTACTCCACATACAGACTTGAGTTAAAGCACCGCTTTACAATAGCCCGGGGCTCTGAGGATATGGTGGATGTAGTACTGGTTTACTTCACAAAAGATGGTTTTACGGGCGTTGGTGAGGCGGCCCCGTCAGACCGCTATGATGAAGATGCACTAATAATTGTTAAGCATCTCAATTCACTTTCGTTTGATGAGTTGTCGGTGAACGATTCTCTCGATGACTGGCTGGATGCCGCACTTCCTAAGGCTAATGGTATGCGGTCACTGGAAGCTGCCTTTGATCTCGCTTTGCACGACCTTTACGGCAAGCTGAATAACACCGCGGCCACAGATCACTTTGGTGCTGACCCTAGTAAGGCGTGTATGACATCCTTCACTATCGGTATTGATGACCGGGAGAAGATCAGGGAAAAGGTGATGGAAGCTGAAGAGTATCCTCTACTTAAAGTGAAGCTCGGAAGCGATAACGACAAGGAGATCATTAACGCTTTGCGTGATGTCACCGACAAGTTGATTCGTGTGGACGCCAACGAAGGATGGGATCTGGAAGAGGGAAAGAAAATGTGTGACTGGCTTGCTGAACGGAACGTAGAATTTGTAGAGCAACCGCTCCCGGCGGATAATCTGGACGACACAGTAAAACTCCGGGAGTATTCACCATTGGAATTGGTTGCTGATGAGAATTGTATCGATTCCGGAGACATTCCTCCAATCTCTGACGCCTTCGATGGCATCAACATTAAACTGATGAAATGCGGTGGTCTACGGGAAGCACACAAAATGATTCAGATGGCTAGAGAGCGCAATATGAAGATCATGCTCGGATGCATGGTAGAAACATCTATTGCCATCACCGCTGCCGCCATCCTGTCTCCTCTGGTGGATTACGCCGATCTCGATGGAAATATTCTTACATCAAATGACCCTTTCGATGGTGTGAAAGTTGTAGACGGTATGCTAGTCCTCCCGGAAGGTTCTGGACTCGGTGTTAATCTGAAAGAGTGAGGATTCTTGGTATAGAACACGTGGCCATCGCCACCGATGAGATCGACAAGGATGCTCCTTTCTGGAGGTACATCCTTGGTATCAACCGGAGTGTCATGGAAGACGTTCCGCACGAAGGTGTGACTACGGACATATACGATACTGGGAGGGGAAAGATTGAGCTTTTGGCGGAACTTGGAGAAGTTTCATCCATTAAAGGATTCCTCGAAAAACAGGGTAAGGGGATCCACCACATCTGCCTCCAGGTAGATGATATTGTTGCGGCGACGGCTGAACTGAAGGTGAATGGGATTCGCCTCATCAATGACGAACCTAAAGTGGGTGCGGAGGGTTACAGGATAATCTTTATCCATCCCGAAAGTGCCGGTGGCGTATTGGTAGAGTTGGCCGAAAGGCCCGAGTGAACACCGTCCAAAACCCGTCATCCTTCGATGGGCTCAAGATGACAAGGTCCAATCTGCTTGCCGTTGACCTTTATGGGCTTCAGGTTCTGATTGGGTAAATTTGGGGCACTGAACTCTGAATTTGCTCTAATGTCTGTAACCGACACAATCCAGGAAAAATTATCGCAGCTACCTCGGAAGCCCGGAGTTTATCTGTTTAAAGATGGTAAAGGGAAGACGCTCTACATCGGGAAAGCAAAAGTGCTGACCAATCGTGTTCGAAGTTATTTTCACAAAAGTGCGAATCATTCACTAAAAATCAACTCCCTGTTACGCAAGGCAAAAAACCTTGAGTGGATCGTTACAGGCAGTGAAGTGGAAGCGCTTTTGACAGAGGCAAATCTTATAAAGGAGCAGATGCCTCATTACAATGTTCTCTTGAGAGATGACAAGTCATTTCCATATATCAGAATTACTAATGAGCCATATCCACAGGTTTTCATTACCAGAAAACTTATTCATGACAGTTCGAAATACTTTGGCCCCTTTACCGATGTTAGAGACCTCCGTCGGACCTTAAAAGTTCTTCACAAGATATTTCCCATTCGGAGTTGCGACTATAAACTAAACAGCGCAACAATCTTAGCGAAACGGTATTCGATCTGCCTCGACTACCATATCAAGAAATGCCAAGGTCCATGTGAAGGGCTGGTAACTGAAGAAGCCTATCAGGAGATGATCTGCAACGTTATCCGGTTCCTGCACGGTCAGACGTCTGGCATACGAAAAAGCCTGAAAGAGCGGATGGATTTGGCGGCCAGCAATAGGCGTTACGAAGAGGCGGCCGTTTACAGGGATCAGTTGCAATCGATAGAGGCTTATACAAAACGGCAGAACAAGGCGACCGCTTCCTTTGAGGACCGGGATGTAATAGCTATTGCCGATGAAGGTAATGACGCCTGCGGTGTGGTTGTCCGCATTCGCGGCGGCAGGATTGTGGGACGGGAAAAAGTATTTCTCATGGGTGTGGATGATGAGACCATGGAGCGGATGGTTTCCGATTTTATCCGACAATTCTACCTCATCACCCATTTCGTCCCCGGTGAGATCGTGGTGCCGGCCAGGCCGGAAGACGAGGAGACTCTCACTAGCTGGCTCGAATCGAAACGGGAAAAGCGATTAAAATTTGTTGTGCCTCAAAGGGGTGAAAAAGCGAGGCTACTAAGAATTACTCGTCAGAACGCTGACCTACTACTTAGCGAACAACTTAGAAAACGAAAACGTCGAAGGGAGTTAATTCCGAAAATGGTGAGCCAGTTGCAGGAAGACCTCCATCTTGCTGTGCCTCCGCGGAAAATTGAGGCATTTGACATTTCAAACATTCAGGGGAAGCATCCGGTGGGGAGTATGGTCAGTTTTGTGGATGGGAACCCAAAAAAGAGTGATTACCGAAAGTTCAAGATCAAAACTATTGAAGGTGTTGACGACTTCGCCATGATGCGGGAAGTGGTCCACCGGCGCTACTCACGGCTAAAGAGTGAGCAAACTGCTTTTCCGGATCTTATTCTAATCGACGGTGGGAAGGGGCAACTTAGTATGGCTGTGAGTGCACTAAAGGAACTGGGTCTAAGCTACATACCGGTGGCTGCTTTGGCGAAACGGCTGGAAGAGGTGTTCCTGCCGGACTATTCTGACCCTCAGTCCGTTTCGAAGGCCTCACCGGGACTTATTCTACTAAGGCGAATTCGTGATGAGGCACACCGGTTCGCTGTCTCTTTTCATCGACAGCGGCGTTCAAAATCGGCTACCAAATCACTATTTGACGATGTAAAAGGGGTGGGTCCGATCACCCGAAAAAAGCTTTACGACAAGTTTCAGGATCTGGAAACAATAGCTCAGGCTTCACCCTCAGAAATCAAGAACAAAATAGGCGTGGCACTGCCATTGGCAACAAAGATCATCAAGACAGCTCGACGAGAAATGGCGATTGAATTATAGATCATGACGCAAAGAAAATTCCCCAGATATCTGTACCAACATCTGAGGACGACCCTAGGCAGAGAGCCTTCTGATGAGGAGCAGTCACTGCTTCTAAGGTGGGCCGAATTTGATAGGCAGCGAAGATTTGCTCAGATTCTGACCACAAGCGAAGAGATCGGTGCGCCAATCTCTTTTTCCAACTTATTCAGGTCGAAAGGTTCAGTCACTCTTAATGCCTTAGAAGAGGTCATGGGCCGAGCTGTCAATGATCTGATTGCATCGGGAGTAACTCCACATATGACATCACTTCTCTGCCGTACCCCAAGGCCAGAGAAGCGTGGCGTTAGGACAACCGTAAGTCGTACTGCGAAGGCAGTGGGAAATGAACCGGTATCCTTTGAGTTTACCGATAATGCTTCTGGTTCAGTCATCGTGGCTGCTTCCAGCGGTGATCAAGTTCCGGAAGAGCCCTCCAAAGGAGCTACCGATGGTGACGCTGTGATTCTATTAGACTCTCCCTCTGGCGAGCGTCTGTTGACTCCCTTGCTTCAGGAGTTAGGAGATGTTGAAGAATGTATTGTCACGGTTCGGGTTGAAGAGGCTGATCTGCCAACGCAAGCTATCAGGCTGGCAAAGCTTTTCCTGATGGGGGTGCACCTCAACAGAAAATCTTCAAAAGTGGTTGGACAAATAGCTTTCATGGTGGTCTTCCGAAATGGTTCTGAAAACAAGATCAGGAAAATGGCACGAAAGCACAATGTTTCGGCATCACTTGTGGGAAGAATATCCGAGGGTAACGTCTTCAGAGTTGCCGGAGCTGACATTTCTTTACCTGTATCCTGTTTCAGTCTGTTTGACAGTGAGGAAGCAGTCCCGTCCGACATCCGAACACCGGATGAGTTGATGCATCAATCCGGTATTACCTTGAATAAGATTAAACAGTCGAAATCTTTCAACTCGGCCCTATTGGTTATCTTAGCTACTGAGGAATGCGTGGTAGCTTCACGACTTGCTGCCGAAGTTCCGGGCAGTTTTATAAGCATATCAGCCAATGATCACTTGGTTTGGCTCGATCCAAAAAGAGGCGCTCAGGCAGCCGTTGCTGCAGCGGTCCGGAGAATTGTGAGTGGGGGTGTAGCTCCCATGCATGCTGCCGTTTCCGTACATCTCCCGGGAAGATTGACTGAGAATGAACAATACCGTTTCCGGGAGATAGCTGAAGGGGTTAGTACAGCTGCAGCCGCTTTTCAGCTGAATGTCAATTCAGCCAGGGTGTGGTTTTCGGAGAATGTTGCCTTACCTCTGTTGACGGTGGCTGTGTCCGGTTGGTCTGATTCGGCAGCGTCGGAACTGACAGCAGGTTTCAAGGACGCCGGTGATTTTATTTTGATGCTCGGAAGTCACCGAGGGGAACTGGGGTGTTCTGTTTACGCTAGACTCAAATTGGGTTCAGCTAATGGGCCGGTGCCTATGGTGGATCTTGCCACGGAGAGACAAATGAGGGAAATTGTTCTGGTGGGTAATAAAGTTGGGCTTATAAAGTCAATAATCCACCTGTCGGCGGGTGGTCTTGCTGCTACGGTTGCTCACGGATTGATCTGTGGTGGGGCGGGCCTCGGCGCAAGGATTCATATGAGTTCCAAGATCAGGAATGATGAACTCCTTTTCGGTGAAACAGAGGGCCTGACAATCATTTCAGTGGCTGAAGAGTCCATCATCGAGATTGAACGGCTATGTATGAATTCCGGTGTGCCATGCACCGCCATCGGGCGGGTTACCGATAACGGAATATTTACGTTTAATGACCTCCTGAAAGTGAAAGTTGAAAAGTTGTTTGAGAGTCAGAAGGAGGGTAGAAAAAAGATTTTTGGCTAGCGTTTCAGTTGATCCTGCATGGCGCTGTGGATGTGGCCGTTTGAAGCCAGCACTTCGCGATTGAACAGCGCAAAGTCACTTCCGTCCGTTTTAGTCACAGAACCACCTGCTTCTTGAACGATGAGTGCCCCCGCCGCCATATCCCACGGGTTCAGCTCATATTCCCAAAAACCGTCCAGCCAACCCCGGGCAACGTGACAGAAGTCCAGAGAGGCGGCTCCCGCTCGGCGGACACCTTGTGTAAGGTCAGTGAAGTTTCTGAACAGGTCCATATTTCGGGACCAGATTTTGTCATGCTCATAGGCGAAACCCGTGGCTAAAAGGCCCCTTTTCAGGGAATCAGTGGTGGAGACAGTAATGGGATCACCATTACAGAAAGCACCTCCGCCGGCTGTGGCACTGTAGACGTCGCCGAAGTGAACATGGTTAATCACCCCGGCAATCGGTTTTTCTTCTTCACAGACTGCAACGGAGACGGCGTAAAAGGGGTAGCCATGAACAAAGTTGGTAGTGCCATCAATGGGATCGATTACCCAGAGAAAACCTGATCCGGTTGGGGTGCCGCCGGCTTCTTCTGTGAGAATCTGATGGTCAGGAAACTCCGCTCTGATGGTTTCAATAATAATCTTTTCTGAAGCGACATCTGCATTTGTTACCAGATCAGTGGTTCCTTTATAGTCGATCTTAAGCGTCTTGTTGGCTTGTTCAGAAATAAAAGAGGCCGCTTTATCAGCGGCCTCTAGTGCTACTTCCAGAAACTTATCTTTATCACTCACCCTTCTTTGTCCTGAAGTGCTAGGTGTTCCTTGTAGGTGAGATGTTTTTTCGAAAAGTATTCCTTGGTCATCTTCCTCAGTGAGGTAGAAAGAATGATGATAGATATCAAATTCGGGAATGTCATAATCCCAAGTGCTGCATCACCGAATGCCCAGATTGCCTCCAATTCAGCGATTGCGCCGATAAAGAAAAATAGTATAAAAAACCATTTATATATTTTCAGAGAGCGACTTCCGAACAGATAATTGGCACTCCGATCCCCGTAATACGACCAACTGATAGCCGTAGATATGGCAAAAAGTAACACCGCCAAGGTGACGATTTTGTCCCCGTATGGGAAAAGCCAGCTTAAACCTTCCTTGAAGGCGAAAGATGTAAGAAGACTACTGTTGAGAAGTTTGTGTCCGTTATATATTCCACTTTCAAGAATCAGCCTGATCGTTTCAGGATCGGATTCAGTCATTCTTACGAAATAGGCTGTATACTTCCATGCTCCTGTTGTTATGATGACCATTCCAGTCAAAGTGCAGATTATCAGGGTGTCGATGAATGGTCCAAGCATTGCTACCGCTCCTTCCCTGATCGGGTATTTCGTCTTTGCGGTAGAGTGTGCGATTGCGGCGCTGCCTTGTCCGGCTTCGTTTGAATAAAGACCTCGCTTAATACCCCACAACATTGTCATCAGAACACCTCCACCTACACCCGCGATTCCAGCAGGTGGATTAAACGCCATGGAGACCACCATTCCAAATCCCTTACCTATCTCTGAGAAGTTCGTAATAAGGATAGCTATGGCAGCCGTGACATAAATAGCAGCCATGATAGGTGCGAGGTAACCGGTTACATTTCCGATACGGCGAATTCCACCAACGATAACCAGACCTATGATGGATGAAAGAACCAGACCGTTGATTACTTGCATTATAGACAATTCAAATCCTGTCCATACTGTGTGTTTCAATGTCAAGAAGTGGGTTTCACCAAGTACTGTTGCCACTTCGGAGTAGATTTGGTCAGAAACAGTAAAAGATTGAATGGCGTTTCCGGTAGCGAAGGAACAAATTACAGCAAAACTGGCGAAAGCTACCGCTAACCACCGCCATTGACGCCCCATTCCGTTCTCAATGGTATACATGGGACCTCCGGCCGTAAGGCCGTCATCTCCAATCTGCCTGTATTTCAGTGCCAGGGAGCATTCCGCGAATTTCAGTGTAGTTCCAAAGAACGCCGTGACCCACATCCAGAAAAGGGCGCCAGGACCTCCGTAGTAGAGAGCAGTTGCAACCCCTGCAATATTTCCGATCCCAACTGTGGCTGATAGGGCTGTTGTGAGGGCTCGGAAATGATTCAGATCACCCTCATCATTGGGGTTGTCATAAACACCACCTGTAACTTTTACGCCATGCCACAAATGTTTGATTTGGGGAAATCCGAGCCAAACAGTAATAAATATTCCGGTGCCTACTAACATAAGTACCATTAGGGGGATGGGTGAAAAAGAGGGAAAAGACCAGACCGCGTCGAACAGCTGAACACCAAAAAAAGCCAGGAGAAAAATAATGATTGAAAATGATATTAATCCCGCTCTCGCTTTTGTCATAGATGATCCCCCGTTCGGTCCGAAACAACAGTTAAATAGATGGCGATGAGTTTACGATACCGTGTGGATTATGGCAAAGGGGAAAGGGGTAGAGAGCTGAGGACGCGAACAACGCGTGTAGCTTACAGATTTTAATTTTCTCTTAGTCTCGTCTTTTGGTGTCTTAGTAACATACAGGTAAATTCGCCGTCGTGAAATCAAACTATATTCGAAATTTCTGTATCATAGCCCATATTGACCATGGCAAGTCAACACTGGCAGACCGCTTTCTGGAAATGACAAACACGCTCTCGAGGCGGGACATGAAAGATCAGGTCTTAGATGACATGGAGTTGGAGAGGGAGCGGGGCATTACCATCAAAAGCCATCCCATTCAAATACATTACCATAATTCGGACAGCCAGGAATATATATTTAATCTCATTGACACACCGGGGCATGTCGATTTCTCCTACGAAGTTTCCCGCTCATTGGCGGCCTGCGAAGGAGCAATTCTGCTAGTGGACGCGGCCCAGGGTGTGGAGGCGCAAACAGTGAGTCACGCTAACAGTGCCATGGAAAATAATCTGGAGCTTATCCCTGTTTTGAATAAAATAGATCTCCCAACATCTAGGCCTGACGAGGTGAAACAGCAACTAATGGATCTCATCGGTTGTTCTGAAGATGAGATTCTCAATGTTAGTGCCAAGACCGGCGAAAATGTGGGTGATCTCTTTACAGCTATTGTTGATAGAATTCCACCGCCTGCTGAAGCCGAAGGAAACGCACCGCGGGCCCTCATTTTTGATTCAAATTTTGATTCCTACCGTGGCGCAATTCCCTATATACGCATGTTTAGTGGTGTTATTGAACCGGGGATGACTGCCCAGTTCATGTCCACAGGAAAACTGAGGGAGATCACTGAGGTGGGTCACTTTGTGCTGAAACGGGTCCCAGCCAAGAAGCTAAAGGCAGGAGACGTTGGTTACATCGTGGCTGGTTTGAAAGAAATTAAGGAATTGCAAGTCGGGGATACCATCACTACCAAAGAGAATCCTGCTGATAAGGCGTTGCCTGGTTACCAGAAAATGAAGTCGATGATATTTTCCGGGCTCTTCCCAATAGTCAGTGACGATTATGAACGGCTTCGTGACTCCATTGAAAAACTTCAACTCAATGACGCTTCACTGGCCTATGAGCCCGAAACATCCACGGCACTGGGGTACGGCTTCCGGTGCGGTTTCCTGGGGATGCTCCACATGGACATTGTTCGGGAGCGGTTGGAACGGGAGTTCGATCTCAGTCTCATTACTACCGTGCCCAATGTGAAGTATGAAATTCTTAAAAACAATGGTGATATTATCGAAATTGACAATCCCACAAAACTTCCGACACCAGGTGAAGTAGAGGAGATCCATGAACCGTATGTGGCGGCGGAGATCATTTCTCCGTCCGAATACATGGGTGGCCTTATGAAGCTTTGCCAGAATAAGCGGGGAACATTTGTGAACACTCATTATTTCTCCGAGCAGCGTGTGCAACTGAAGTATGAACTTCCCCTGTCGGAAATCGTCTTCGATTTCTACGATAAACTAAAATCGGTTTCCCGGGGATATGCTTCGTTCGACTATGAACATATTGGCTTCCGGCCGGGACCTCTGAAGAAACTGGATATTCTCATCAGCGGCGATACGGTGGATGCGCTCTCCATAATTACTGATCGTGATTCAGCTTACAGCAAGGGAAGAGAGTTGTGTAAGAGTTTGAAAGAGGTTATACCCAGACAGATGTTCGAAGTGGTAATTCAGGCGGCCATCGGTTCAAAGATCATTGCCCGAGAGACTGTACGGCCTTTCAAGAAAAATGTGACAGCCAAGTGTTATGGAGGTGATATTACCCGAAAGAGGAAGCTGTGGGCCAAACAGAAGGAGGGTAAGAAGCGGATGAAGCAGATCGGTAAGGTGGAGGTTCCTCAGGAGGCGTTTCTTGCTCTGTTCAAGGTTGACCAGGGAAAGTGAGCGCCATTTATCTATAATTCCGGGCTTCCATCTCACTCATTGATGAAAAATAGCCTCTCTTACTGGTCGCTATCGAGCTCTCCATACTATAGTTTCATTTTTGTTCTGCCTTTCTTCGCCATTTATGAGGTAATGGTACTGTTCTTGAGTCGGGATGAAATGGTGACCCTACGTAACGGTGCCGATGTACTTCTGAGGCAGTTTCTGGCCATGTTCGGCGACTGGGGATTCTATATATTGAGCATTTCTTTCATTGTCATTTTTCTTGTTGTATTCCTCCTCCAGAAAAAAAATTGGCATATCACAGTGGTGAAAAGCGACTATCTCCTCTGCATGCTGGCTGAGGGAATATTCTGGGGATTTATGCTCTACCTGCTCATGCGGTATGTACCGGCACTCTTAATGTTCCCATCAGGGAAAGACCTTATACGGCAGGTGGTACTAGCCATCGGTGCCGGGCTCTATGAAGAATTCGTTTTCCGCGTCGTAGCCATCACAGCCGTATCGCAGCTTTTTAAACTCATATTCATGTGGAAGAAGAATTGGCGGCTAGTCATGTCTGTTATCACCTGCGCCGCCCTCTTTTCAGGGTTTCATTTTGTCGGTCCCTACGGTGATATGTTCGATGTTTCGGTCTTTCTATACCGTCTTTTCGCCGGAACCTTGCTCGGCTCACTATATGTTGTGAGAGGTTTCGGAATTGTTGCATACACCCATATGATTTATGACTTCGTCGTCATATTCGGTTTGACGGTCACAGTGCCATAATTGCTCCCAGTTGGACTGTGCCCCAAGTGGAGGAACTCTCCTTTGCCTTTTCCGTTGATAATCCGTGACAGTGAACCTAAACTCCAACGGATGTGAAAACGCGCTCTAGAACGGTTTTCCTTCTCCTTGCGGGACTTCTTTCGGCATCACAAGCCCAAGACAGTCCCTTTAAAAGTTTCATCGCCGCCATTTGGCCGGAGTACGATCGACCCGGCGTGCTGGTGATCCTGACGGGTGAGATCGCGAATGAGAGATTACCCCTGAATTTAAAATTTCCTTTGCCGGAGGGGGCGGAAGTGGCTATGGCTATTGGTCAAAGCGATACATCTTCCAATCTTTCACCGTTACCAGAGATTCGAGAATCGGGAAGGCGGTGGATCGATACCAGAATTGTTAAACAGGAATTTCAGATTGAGTTCTATTACAATCCATTCAGTGAAGGAGATCGAAGAGAGGGAGAATACATTCTCCAACTGAATTATCCGCTGGAGGAATACCACGTCGCAATTCAGCAACCGCTGGGTGGCGAAAATTTTAGATTCTCGGAAACGGGACTTGACAGCATCAGTGATGACCATGGTCTTTCTTATATGAGGAAGCACATATCACAGCTCCTCCCAGCAGGCACGCCGAAAACGTTCTCATTCTCTTACATCAACAGGACAGGAAGACTGACTGTTGACATCTTACAGGACATGCTGGAAAGGATGCCGCCTCAGAATTTACAGTCAGACACCCCCCAGTCCGGAGTTGTGAATCGGTACAGTCTTCCCACCTACGAACCGTATGCAATTCTCTGCATTGTTGTAGTTCTTATTGGTGTAGTCTTTTGGCAATCAGAAAAAAAGCAAAAAATGTCTACGATTGACATGGGGGAAAATTTCTGCCCCAACTGTGGAGTGAAGATTGACGGCACTACAAATTTCTGTTCAAATTGTGGAAACAAACTGGCATGATACCTTATATCATTGAAATCGGCCCTGTCAAAATCCCGTCCTATGGATTTATGCTCATGGTGGCTTTCATGGTTGATTATTACCTTCTCACAAAGGAATTGAAGCGCCTCGGAAAAGATCCCGAAATGGCCGGGGACGCTGTTTTCTGGGCTGCCATTGGTGGGATTGTCGGTTCCAAGATTTATTATATGGCTGAGAATTTTCGTGCTTTTTCCGCCGATCCCTTGGGAATGATCTTCAGCGGATCTGGCCTTGTATTTTTTGGAGGACTTGCCGGGGGGATGCTGGCGGTGACTCTTTATATAAAGAAAAAGAATGAACCATGGTTAGCATGGGCAGACATGGTTGCTCCACTTTTGATACTGGGATATGCTACAGGTAGAATCGGTTGCCTACTTGTGGGAGACGATTACGGTGTTGCCACTGATTTGCCGTGGGGAATGACTTTCCCGAAAGGTGCACCGCCCACACTGGTGCCTGTTCATCCTACTCAAGTTTATGAAACCCTCATGGGATTTGGCATCTTTGCCATCCTCTGGAAATTGAGAACAGTGTCGTGGCCCCATGGGAGACGGTTTGCACTGTACCTCATGTTGGCGGGAACGGAACGGTTTTTGATTGAGTTTATACGTACTAACAACGAATATCTTTTAGGCCTATCCGGTGCACAAATTATTTCCATATGTATGTTCATTATCGGAATCACTCTCATCAATAAACTGGGAAAAGCCTCGCATGATGATTCCGCCGCGGGAGCGGAAACTTAGACAAAAAAGAATAACAGGTCTCCCCATCAGACAACTCTTTCTGATGCTGCTTGCTACGGCTTCAATGCAAGGTCAGGTGACGCTTAGCAATTGGACGCAAATTCAGATTCCGCCAGAGCTCACCGGCAATCAGTTTTCGCCTACGCGGATGGCGGTGAACTCTTTCGGTGATCTCTATCTACTGGATGAAGAAAGGTCGCTTATTGCTCGGTTGCCGGCTGATGGTGACAATGCCCGAATAGCAGGAGGTTGGGGTGAGACAGATGAACTATTCACCAGCGGCAGCGATCTCACCGCCGCACCGGGACTTGATGTTCTTATTGTGGACAGCGATACTCACCGGCTTCTCAAGTTTGACAGGCAACTGAACTTTTTGGAAGAGCTGGATCTTCTTTCAACAGACAAACCGGTGGAGTTTCCTTCAGCGGTTGCCCGCAATCACGCCGGTGAAGTATTGGTAGCAAGTGACTCCGAAGCCGACCTTACACTTATGAATATAGGTGGAACTGTCATTTCGGTTATGGGTGGAGAGAACTATGGCACAGACAGATTTGTTGATATTAATTCAGTGGCAATCAACTCCACCAATGAGATCGGCCTCATAGATAGTGACAACCGGTTCCTGGTACTGAGTAGGAATGGCCGGATGCTCTGGCGCAGGTCACTGAATATGGAGTTAAAATTTATCGAAACCACCGGAAACGAATGGCTTGTGGGAACTGTCAAGGGTGAATTCTTTATTGTAGGTCAGGATAGTCAAGCTGAAGTAATGCAGGAAAGTTTAACACAGTGGGCCGTCTCCGACATGGCTTTGGCAAATGGAACTGTCTATATTCTTGAAGAGGGTTCAGGCCACATCTTTCAAGCCCAATTGATATATGCTGAATAGAGTACTTTCGTTACTGCTGCTCACTTCACTATCCTTGGGGAGAGCCGATGACAACCGATTAGTCGCTGTTGAGCATTTCATCGAAACGATTACTATTGCTGAAGGTGACTCAACGATTACTTTTTACCAACGGTTTGTCATTGAGGGATCTGTATCAGTCGTGGGCGATTCCATTTCTCTTCCCGACTTCCGACTAGACAGTGTAAACGGAATGTTGATTCTAGAAGGAACTCTTCGGCAAGGTGGTGTTGTAAAGGTTTCCTACGACTATCTCAGGGGCAATATTCCCGTAGCGGTAGAACCTGCAGTCAGTCGGTTGCCTTTACTGGGTATGACTCCTATTAGATCAGCCAAAACCGCTACAATGAACAACACCGCAAAATTTCCCCGTTTACCTCTAGTTGTGGACGGCACCATTTTCCGATCCGTCGGCATTTCCTCGAATTCGGGAACTATTATGAACGGCGGGCTTCAGTTGAACCTTCAAGGAAAACTGAGCGAAGAGATGACCATCAACGGAGTCCTTTCCGATCAAAACACGCCGATTCAGCCGGAAGGTGACACCAGAACCCTTAGTGAGATTGATAAAGTATTTATTGAAGTAAAACACCCAACTGTAATAATTAAAGCTGGTGATATAGATCTAAAACTCCGGAATGGCCGGTATCAGCGACACGATCGCCGCCTTGAAGGGGTGAATTTCTCATCAGGGGGTAAGGAGAGAAATACGTCCGTAGTCGTCGGTTCGGTCCGAGGAAAATTTCGCACAATGGCGTTCAGAGGCGAGGATCAGAACCAAGGACCGTATCGCCTCACCGGAAAGGAAGGCGGTAGACGAATCATGATCACTGCCGGTTCGGAGAAAGTCTGGTTGAATGGTGACAGGTTGAATCGCGGAGAATCTGCTGATTATACCATCGATTATGGTCAGTCTGAACTAACCTTCACACCAAGGCACCTAATCGATAGTAACAGCCGCGTCAACGTGGAGTTTGAGTACGCCGATTTCGGCTTCCAACGGCAAGTGGCCTCCGCTGGAGCCAGCAAGAAATGGGGTGGTGAAAAGGTTGCGGTGGCAATAAGCTGGGTCAGAGAAGCTGACAACATTTCTGGAAACACTTTTTTTCCTCTCACATCTGAGGATCGAACATTGCTTGCTACTTCCGGAGGTTCGTTAATCGTCCGGTCGCTGGCTGTCCCTGATTCATCGGGAGAATATGTTCGTACTGTAAATCCAGATAATCCGGATGATTCTATTTTTATTTACAGTATTACAGGATTTGATGAACAGACGTATAGTGTTGGGTTTCACAATGCGGGTGCTGACGGTCTTTACGCCCGGCGAGTAACAGCGGAAGGACGACTCTATTTTGAGTATATCCCGGAATCAGAACGAAAGCAACATACCGATCTCTACGTGCCGTGGAAAATGCTGTCAGCGCCGCAAATGCAACAGGTGGCAAACATTACAGCAGCCTTCAAATTGGCGGATCAAACAGATTTATCAATTGAAATGGCCGGTTCGGGGCTGAACCCTAACAGACTGGCTCAGGGTGTCACTTCCTCAGGCGGAGTAGCGGGAGAGATATCTATTTCACACAAATCCGAACTTCCGGCACAACTCGGCGCCATTGCCATTAATGCTGAAACACGGGGCGCTGGGAGCGGCTTTATGTCGCTTCAGCGGGAGTCGCCGGTGGAGTTCTGGCGAGAATGGAACCTCCAGAAAAAAAGCTGGGATTCGGCAGTGGCGGGCGGGTTGAAACGGCAAACGACCCAAATCACGTTGTCTCACGATCTTCCGGAAAGGGCCACCACCAGTTTCAGTTTGGGAAGATATGGAGATGTGACTCAAAGGTCAAACAGATGGCAGGTTCGGTCCAGTTACAGTGCCCGGTACTTGAACAAATTGTCTGTCGATTTCACTGATGTTCAGCGAGAAACGGTGGGACTGCCAATTTCCCAATGGTGGCGCGGTCGCATTTATACCAGTCTGTTACCGGGCGACATACATCCTTACTTTCGGCGGGAAGAGGAAATGCGAACTGCTGACATGAAGTTTGACGAATCGTCGGCTGGTATCCAGGTGGAAAAGGGGCGGTTCCACGGAAATCTTGGCATTGTCCAGCGGAACGATTTTCGCGGTGAACTCACCTCTCCAACTTGGCTAGATGAAGGAGAAAGCTGGCTCGGAGAGATAGATTTAAAAGGACGATCTGGAAAAGGTTTAAACACTACCCTTGTCTTGAAGCAGAGGCTAAAGAGCTTCAATGATGGGCGGGATGACCTGAACTACAGACTGGCAAGAGGTTCTGTGAAATACAGTCCGAAAAGAGGAGACACCCAGGGAAGTTTTGATTTCCGGCTGGAAAGGAACCTTTATGAAGAAAAGATTATGGTTTACGATTCGGTGGCGTACGGCATGGGTCAGTTCCGTTACGACAGCGCTACCGGGCTCTATATTGAAGATCCGGCAGGCCACTATGTGGTGTTTCACTTGCCATCGGGGATCAGGACACCTGCCACGCACCTGGTAACGGGGATTCGACTAAGCAAGAAATTCCGAAACTCTCCTAATGCCCTATTGAAAGATGTTACTTGGCGATTTCTGGGATCCACCGATTTCACTGGACAGGAAGCCACAGCTACTGCTGTGTTAACACCCTCACTCAGTGGTGCGGGAATTAACCGTTCCCGGCTCACAGCGCAGACTGATCTCCGCTATGTGCCGAGAAAAACGCGCAGGAGAGTAAGTTTAAAAGCGGCGGGTCAGAGAGAGGTGGTGGCACAGTCCATCCAGGAATTGCGGGACAGGCAAAAGCAGGAGCTGACTTTAAATTGGGAAGAGCCGCTTGGGGAGCTGTTCACTTTGGTTTTGGATATATCGGGACACTTCATAGATCACAACTCATCTATTTTAAGCAGAAAGCGAATGACGGAGGGATGGATCTCTGAGACAGGTGTTAGGTGGCGACGTGACCAGGCGTTGCAGTTGGGGGGTGACTTGATTATTGGGAAGAATATAGGAGAGAGTGCGTCCAAATCGCACGATCTTACCATTACAGGTGTTCAGCTAGAGACACTCATGTTTCCAGGACGTCGTGGCCGCATTGACGGCTCTCTGGGCATGTTTAATGTTTTTCAGAACGGTGAGACACTCTCTTCCCTTCCGCCGGAAGCAGCCCGAGGGATGCAGCTGGGACTGAACCTAAGATCGACCGTCACTGCCGTTTTGAATCTGACAGAGGAACTGACCCTAAATCTCAATACTACCTATCTCCATGATGCCGTCCACCAAAACTTCCTCATGTTTACGGGAGAGGTCCGTGCTTCGTTTTAAACACATCATTGCAGGTCTGTTGTCGTTAATGAAGTTGCTTCATGCCGGAGACAGTCTAATAGTGGAAATAGACAGCAATAAATATGACGTTGCACAACGGATACAAGAAAGTGTTAAATGGTGGGAAGAGAGTGCAGTCACAGAAGGCCGGCTTCAGGCTAGCCTCCATTTGCAATCCATCAGACGAAACGATATTTCAGGATCAATACATCTTGTCTGGAGTAACAGCTATAGTGAAACAGTTTCCATCGATTCTGTAGTTTTTGCCGGCACCGATCAGCTTTCGAATGGAATCCTTGGGAAGATCGGTTCACCGTTTGTTGAGCGTCCGGCATCTGCCACCACTTTGGCTGAGGTCCACTCAAGGCTGACGAATTACTCTTTTCTTGAACTGACTGATACTCCAAGCTACTGGCGGTATGGGGATAAAAAGATAGCCCTTGTTGTACCGGTCCGTTCACGCTTCAACAATAGTTTTTCCGGTATTGTTGGATACCGACCCGATGGTGACGGGAAAGGAAGATTAACTGGGGATCTTTCCATCAGATTAGGCAATCTTTTCGGCTCGGCAACAACTACTGAACTGAATTGGAACAGGAAAGACGAGCGTTCTCAGGATCTGGCGCTTAAAGAGGTAATCCCCTTTTTAGGATCCATCGATTTTGGTGCTCAGTTCGGTTTTTCTCAGTCACTGCAGGACGGTCTTTTTCTAAGACGGCAGGCGGATGTGGCCGTTACCTCGGTCCGATCACGTTTTGGTAACCTATCAGCGGGAATATCTAAAGCCGTTACCACAGCAACGGATCTTGGCGTTGAGAGCGGAATTGAGGGATACAGCATCCGTGCAATTACTCTTCGACAGAAACTGGACAGAAGAAATCATTCCTATTTATCAACCAGTGGTTTTTTACTAGACTCCAGACTGGATATAGGTGATTTACGCAGTGAAGACAACAAGAGTAAACTACTGGCCGTGGTCTCAGCCAAAGGTGAGTGGATAAAGCCTCTAATTGGTTCATGGAGCGGCTCTTTGACAACCTCTGTTGGACGGTCAGCTATTGTTGGCGGTGGGTTGACTCCGGAGGGGGAGCAGTTCCGTTACGGTGGTGCAGCCACTTTACGTGGCTACCGGGAGAAAATGTTCAGATCGGACTGGATGGTGATTCAGCAGTTTGAATTGAGATATCAACAGGGTAACACAGTTTGGCTGTACAGCTTTTTAGACGGAGCGCAACATTCATTCCCGGGGCGGCCACTGGCGGTCGGCATTGGTCTCAGGCAGACCACAGTCTTGGGGCTTCTTACCGTAGAGTATGCCGTAAATAAGGAGAGTAGACCTTCTGAAGGAAAGATTCACATCAGGATTTCGGGCGAGATCAAATGAAAAAAAAGATTCTTGACACTCTCCGGAAGCATTTGGGGAAAACTTTTCGCAAGCGGGAACTGGCCCGGAGCATGGGCGTCAGTAATAATAACTACCGAACTTTTAGTCGTGCCGTGAATGAGCTTCTGAACGATGGGTCTCTCATCAGAGTAAGAGGAGGTGCTCTTGTACTGGCATCTACCGGGGAAAGGCTTCGTGGTACTTTGGCACTTACCAGCCACGGCTACGGCTTTGTCTCAACCGATGAAAGATCAGAGGACATTTTTGTGGGCCGGAAAAACCTTAAAGGAGCTCTGAACGGTGACACCGTTGAGGTGATTGTCCTCCCCGCCACACGACACCACCGGAGTGGAGGAATTATACATCGGGTCGTTGCCAGAAAGGCGGACCAGTTTGTCGGGACGGTGGTGGGTAACAGAGGACATTTTAAGCTTTTGATTGAACCTGTCTCCCCACGAAGGGGAATCGTGCTGGAGACTAAGAAAAGTGACTCAATCTCTGATGGTGATATTGTTCTTGCTAAGGTGACTGACTGGGGTAGCCCACATTCCCCCGTTGTCACCAAACTTGTTGAACGGGTCGGCTCTGTTGAAAATGCTGAAGACGATATGGCCGTAGTTTGTTACAAGTATGATTTAACATCTGAATTTCCCAACCGGGTTGTGAAAGAGAGCAGCAAATGGACAGACCAGGATATAAAGAATGAGATTCCGAACCGGACTGATCTGAGGGATCTGGTAACCCTAACCATTGATCCCTGGGACGCCAGGGATGTGGATGACGCCGTTTCAGTACAGCGGAACGAGAACGGAAATTTTGTCGCCGGTGTGCACATTGCCGATGTCAGTTTTTTTGTATACGAAGGTTCTGAACTGGACCGGGAAGCGCGAAAGCGGGGAAACACCGTCTATTTTGCTGAGGGGACGGTAAGGATGCTCCCGGACAACCTTTCCGCAGAACTGTGCTCACTGCTACCGGATGTAGATAGACTTGCCATGTCTGTTCTTATGGAGCTGGACGGTTCTTTCAACGTAGTGTCAATCAGAGTGGAGAAGTCAGTCATCCAAAGCAAACACCGTTTTACTTACCGGGAAGTGCAAAAAGTGCTGGACGGTGAAAATGCTCCTTTTGCTGAAGAGCTGAGAGAGTTAAATAAAATTGCTAGGAGATTATCCCAAAAACGCCACCAGGCTGGTAGTATCGATTTTGACATACCGGAGCCCATTTTCAAGTTTGTCGGCGGCGGGAAACCCCACGAGATCACACCCAGTGAACGTCTGGAAAGTCACCGCCTTGTGGAAGAATTCATGCTGCTTGCGAACCGGGAGGTTTCAAAAAAGGTCATCAAACGTCGCAAGAGAAAAGATGAATTCATATTTCGGATCCACGATGAGCCTCCGGAGGATGATATGGAACGGTTCGTTGGCGTATTACGTCGTCTCAGTTTGGGGAAAAACATACCTCAGCGCCTAAAGCCTGCCGATTTCAGGGACATCTTGGAAATGGTAGAGGTATCACCTTACCGAGATTTGATAGAGAAACTTGCCCTCCGCACCATGTCCAAAGCGATCTACAGTATCCACAACCGGGGTCATTTCGGTTTGGCTTTTCAAACTTATACTCACTTCACATCTCCTATAAGAAGATACTCGGATATTTTGGTCCACCGTTATCTTAAAAAAAATATTCTAAGAGACAATAGCATTAAAGGAATTTCCAGAGAAACTGCCAGCGCCATAGCCAAAGAGGTTACCGAAGCGGAAATCAAATCAGTAGAAGCAGAGAGGGAATATATTAAACTGAAGCAAATCCGTTGGCTTTCACAGCACATTGGGGAGAAATTCGACTCCATTATTTCTGGAGTAATTTCAGTTGGATTCTTTGTTGAACTGGAAAACACTATGGTGGAAGGTTTTGTGAGCATCGACTCGTTGCAGGATGACACCTACTTTTATGATGAACTGGAATTTGCCATTATTGGTAAGCGTTACGAAGAGAAGTATCAGCTTGGGCGCAATGTGAGGATTCGCGTTCGAAGCGTCAGCCTAGAAAAGCGCCGTGCCGATTTTGACCTCGTAAATTGATGAAGGAGAAGATTATTTTAATAAGGACAGCATTGGCGTTGGCGTTTGTTCTCTCTGGTTGCGATTACAAACCACGGGCGGGCGGTGTTGAGAATCAGCTTCATGTTGTGGTTTCTTTCGAGGATCGGCCTCACGTGAAGGCCGTTATCGACTCCGTTTTTGGCAGGGCTTTTTATACCCCTGCTCCGGAAACCTATTTTGATATCACTTACATCGACCCTTTCGAGTTCAGTTCTGTGAAGCGAAGTCACAATCTGCTGGTGATCTCGGTACTGGGAATCCCTGATACCACCGCCGATAGGATCGCCAGGTCAATGCTTCCCTCAGCTCAGCTAGACCTCGCCGCCGGCGGGAATAATCAGGTCTTCTCCACTCGGGATTATTTTGCCCGCGGCCAGGTTTTTTCACTGGTTGTTGGCAAAGATCCAAATGATCTGATTCGCGGATTACGCGACAGAGGAACGTGGCTTTTTCAACAGTATGACAAGGCTTTCTTAGAGAGACAGAAAGAACACGTTTTCAAACGGCGAGAGGAGAAACAACTTTCCGCTGAACTTTGGGAAAAATACCACTGGCGTCTTCGTATTCAACATGATTATGTCGTGATCAGGGAGGAACCTGAACGGAATTTCGTTTGGATCGGGAGATCATTCCCATACAGGTGGTTCTCTGTAAACTGGATAGATAAACCAAGGTCTAAGGAACTTGATCAGCTGATGGTAACTGAACTGGTAAACGATTTCCCCATGGCTTATTATGATAAGATTCGATTTACCGATGTCTATCAACGAGCTGAGCCTATTGATTTAGGCGAGTGGAAAGCGTGGAGGGTAGAGGGTCTCTGGGAGCATAATGAAGAGGTAAAAGGTGGACCATTTATCTCATATGTCTTTTATGACGGAAAGTCCGATCGGCTGTTTCACATCAATCTTCTTGTTCACAGTCCTGGCCAGAAAAAAATTATATCGCTGCGCCAGATGGAGATCATGGTGCACACATTCTCCACTGAGGCCGGCTGATCCGGCCTGATCCCGTTGTACGTCATGTTCATTGGAGAGGGTACAGCACCGCCCTAAATTTCAATTTGCATGGATCACTGAGGTCCTGGACGAAATAAAAACACAATTATGTCGAAACGTGTTCTCATAACAGGTGCTTTTGGTCAACTGGGTGAAGCTGTCATCCTCGAGCTTCAACCTCATTTTGAACTTTGTGCCACGGGCCGCGTTCTGCCTGATGACGGTTTTCAGTTCTGTCAATATGGTGTCATGAATGTAACGAATAAGGGTCAGGTCAGGGAATTTCTTCAAAATTTTAACCCTGATGTGGTCGTCCATCTTGCTTCCATAACAGATGTTGATGGCTGTGAATTGAACAAGGAAAAAGCGTGGAATGTGAATGTTGGCGGTACTGAAAATATTCTTAATAGTATGCGTGGCTCCGATACCAAAATGGTGTTTATTTCCACAGACTATGTTTTCGAAGGTACTGACGGACCGTATTCAGAAGAAGATATACCTAAGCCTGTCAATTATTACGGCAAGTCGAAGCTGGCAGCGGAAAACAGTCTCCGGGGCGGAGCACAGCCGTGGGTTATTCTCAGGACCAACGTTCTTTATGGAAACTCTTCCCGGACATCGGCCAGCTTTGTCAATTGGGTCGTTAATTCACTTAAGGAAGAAAAAGAGATTAAAGTTGTGAACGATCAGCGGGGAAATCCCACCTGGACGGCTGGCTTGGCGGAGGCCATCAAGCTTTCCATTATTATGAATATTCAGGAGATTCTCAACTATGGCGGGGCGGAATTCATGACGAGATTTGAGTTCGCACTGAGGATTGCCGAGGTCTTTAATCTTGATCCGCTGCTCATTTCTCCCATTTCAACGTCTGAACTGAATCAGCCGGCTTCGCGGCCACTTAACTCAGGACTCTCCACGGTCAAGATCGAGGAAGTGCTGGGGCTTCGCACCTATGGGGTAGACTATTGTCTTCGGAAGGTGAAGGAAGGTATTGTGGTGTGAAAACACTTATTGTGACACCGACATATAACGAGCGGAAAAACATTCGCGAACTTGTGTCTACATTGTTTGTGCTGAATCCCGATTATCACATTCTCGTTGTTGATGACAGTTCTCCAGATGGTACAGCTGAGATTGTGGAGAAATTGCAGGCCGACTATGACACTCTACACCTATTATCGAGAGATGAGAAAGGTGGTCTTGGATCGGCTTATATTGCCGGATTCAACTATGCCTTGGAGCGTGATTACGAAGCTGTTGTACAGATGGATGCAGATATGTCTCACGATCCTAAAGATGTGCCGTTGCTTATTGAGGCCATTGAGAATGCGGACCTCGCAATCGGTAGCAGGTACATATCAGGTATCAATGTGGTCAATTGGCCCCTACATAGGCTCATTATCAGCTACGGGGCAAACATTTACACACGACTCGTTACAAGACTTCCAGTGAGGGATGCCACCGGCGGGTTCAAATGCTGGCGACGGGAAGCGCTGGAAGGCATTGATCTCAACGGCATTCGCTCTCAGGGTTACTCCTTTCAGATTGAGATGACCTACCGAGCTTGGCTCAAAGGTTTTCGGATTACGGAAATCCCTATTATTTTTGTAGACCGCACCATTGGAGAATCGAAAATGACACGTTCCATCATGTTGGAAGCTGCCGTCATGATTCCACGGTTGCGGATCTGGAAACTGTTCGGATGGCACAAATAGGCATATCCCAATGAATCTCACCGTCTCAGTCATAATTGTCAATTACAACGTGAAGGATTACCTGGCGAACTGCCTCAATTCAATCCAAAACTCGAATTATGGCGGTCATGTTGAAATTATCGTCATAGATAACAGTTCCTACGACGGCTCGGTCGCTATGGTAAGAGAAAGATTTCCTGCGGTCAGGCTCATTGAGCATAATTCGAACATGGGCTTTGCCAACGGGGTCAACAGCGGTCTAAAGGAAGCTACGGGAGATTTCATTCTCCTGCTCAATCCGGACACGGTTATTGAAGAAAAAACCCTTTCGGTACTCACCGATTATATGAACTCCCATCCAGAGGTAGGTATTTGCGGCCCTAAAATCCTGAATGCGGACGGTTCTCTTCAGTTGGCATGCAAGCGGAGCTTTCCGATGCCTTGGGTAGCTCTTCCCAAACTCCTTGGTTTGAGCCGATTATTTCCTAAAGGAAAATGGACAGGGCGCTACAACCTTACTTATCTCGATCCTGGCCAATATCATTCTGTTGAAGCTGTGAGCGGTTCTTTCATGATTATGACAAGAGATGTCTTGGAAACGGTGGGTGAACTGGATGAACGATTTTTCATGTTCGGTGAAGATCTTGATTATTGTTACAGAACTATTCAGGCCGGATATGAAATCCATTATGTGCCGGACACACAGATTATACACTATAAGGGAGAAAGTGTGAAAAGCGCCCCCTACGACAGTGTAGGGTGGTTCTACGAAGCCATGGATCTTTTTGTGAACAAACATTTTTCCAAGACGGCGTCACTTCTTACTAGAATTGTCCTAAAGATAGGCATCACCTCCAGGAAAGTCTCCACGCTGTTATCCTCGTCATTGGCACAGATTCTACCGGTGATCCTGGATGTCTGTATGGTGGGGCTGGCGTTTGTGATCGCGATTCCGGTGCGCTTTGGCTCATTGGCGCCAGCTATTGACGCCTATCTTCCAGTGGTGGCTACATACGCAATTTTCTGGGTAGTAGTGGGTGGACTTTTTCAGACCTACTCCCGGTTTGTTCTTGCCTACAATAGAGCTATGCTCTCATCGATTCTAGGTTTCTTACTCAGTGTTGCTTTCACTTATTTTTTCAAACAGATCGCCTATTCCAGGGCCGTACTGCTGGGGGCTTCTGTTTTGATCACACTTTTTATTCCCGGTTGGCGGCTGGTGGCTCATGTTCTGAAATCCCGCGGCTTCCTCAGAAATGTTATGGTAGGGAATTCACCCATTTTTTCTCGGCCGGCGGTGATCGTTGGTGCCGGAGATGAGGGGATAAGAATTGCTCGACGCATAAGCCGCCGTCCGGATACCGGTATCTATATTGTGGGATTTGCCGATCCTAGACCGAAGGAGGTCAGCACATTAAGTAGCTGGGAAAGTACAACGGCCTCCATGGTGGGTTCCACGGATGATCTGGAGTCAATTGTGCAAGCTCAGGGCGTCAGGGAGCTCATCTTTACCTCAGACCGCCTCGATAATGAGAGTATCGTTGCCATGATGGACAGCACGAAGCACTTGCGGCTCACTTACAAGGTGGTTCCGCGGGAACAGGATATTTTGCTGGGCAAGGCATCTGTGGAGGATGTGAGTGATTTTCCTTTCGTCAGTATCGAGTACACCCTTTATCACCGGCTGAATGTAATCTCCAAACGAATCTTCGATGTCGTCTTTTCCGGAATAATGCTGGTTCTTTTCTCACCATTTTTCCTGGCACTTCTCCTGAGATATTTCCGGTGGGAGAAAAAAGAATTCTGGGGTCGGGAAGGGTCCCGATTCACTGCTTGGATGACACCCGCAAAAAACAGGTTTTTCAGAGAGCTACCGCTGCTTCTTAAAATTCTCTCTGGTGAAATGAGCTTTGTGGGCAGTGCTGTGATTCCAACAGTGGGAGACGTCATACACCTGATCTGCAAGCCGGGACTCACGGGGCTAGATCGCATCCGGAAGCTTCACTTAGACAGTGACGAGCGAGCTATTTATGATCACTACTATGTACAAAACCAATCCATGGCTTTTGACGTGGAGATTCTCATAAGAAGCGTCTTTGCACTCTGAATCGATGGCTGGTTTCTATCTCGATTTTGAAAAACCGATCGTTGATCTCGATCAGAAGATTGATGAGATGATTGAAATGAATTCCAAAGACGGAACTGACCTTTCATCAGAAATTGTTCGCTTGAAAGAAAAGCGGAAAAAGCTTATGAAAAAGGTTTATTCCAACCTGAGTCGGTGGCAGAGGGTTCAGCTGGCGAGATACCCCAAAAGGCCCTACACCCTCGATTATATAGAGCGCCTTTCTCCCGGTTTTGTGGAGCTTCATGGCGACAGGTACTTTGCCGATGATCACGCCGTAGTGACAGGAATTGGTAAGATTGATGATTATCACGTGGTTTATGTGGGTCAGCAGAAGGGAAAGAACACGAAAGAGAACCTCGAGAGAAATTTTGGGATGTCCCGGCCGGAGGGTTACCGGAAAGCTCTCCGGATCATGAAATTGGCAGCAAAGTTCAATAGACCAGTCATATGCCTCATTGATACACCTGGAGCCTACCCCGGTATAGGTGCTGAGGAACGGGGCCAGGCGGAAGCTATTGCGAAAAATCTAATGGAGATGGCAGTCCTTCCAGTTCCCATCCTTGTCATTGTCATCGGTGAAGGTGCTAGCGGTGGTGCACTGGGGATGGGTGTGGGAGACAGGCTTATTATGCTGGAAAACACCTGGTTTTCTGTTATTAGTCCTGAAGGTTGCGCCTCTATCCTGTGGCGTGATGCCAGCAAGGCGGAAATGGCAGCCGACGCCATGAAAGTGACCGCCCAGGACCTTCACGAAATGGGCATATGTGATGAGATCATCCCCGAACCAATGGGAGGCGCACACAAAGATTATGATCTCATGGCACAACGGGTGAAAGATGTACTCAAGAAAGAGCTGGATGAACTGACGCAACTGGAAACCTCAGAACTGATCGACAGGCGAATCACAAAGTATGACCGCATCGGGATATGGGAAGAATGATTTCCATCGATCATAAAGTGAGAGTCATTTACGGCCACACCGACATGATGGGGCGTGTTTACTATGGTCGATTCTTTGAATATTTTGAATCTGCCCGGTCACATTTTCTCAGGGAGCTGGGCTTGCCCTACATGGAGATCGAACAATCAGGTGTCTTCATACCCGTCATTGAAAGTCATTGCGAGTACAGATACCCCGCCACCTATGATGACGTTCTGACGGTGAGGACAATCCTGAAAGAAGCACCCCGAGCGACAATGAAAATTCAATATGAAGTATTACTGGACAAAAATGATGAACTCATAGCCATTGGTCACACGGTCCACTCTTTCATGAACGGGAAAGGAAAACCTGTTCGGCCCCCAAAGGCGTTACTTTCCGTTGTGGAGAAAAAACTAAGAAAAAATGAGTAACGAGCTGATCTTTATCCTGCAGACAGGAGTGGGGCTCACCTTCACGCTGGTTGCGTTTCGAATGGGTCTATCTTGGCTTTACGGATACATCGCCGTTTGTATTGTGCTGGCCAATATTTTTGTGACTAAACAGATCACTCTTTTCGGCATCGCAGCCACGGGTGGGAATGTGGTCTACGGCGCAGTTTTTCTGGCCACCGACCTACTTGCGGAACATTACGGGAAGAAAGAAGCAAGACAGGCGGTATTTATCGGATTCTTTTCTGCTGTTTTTTATACCATCATGTCACAAATGATTTTGTATCTGGAAGCAAGTGCCGACGACTGGGGTGCCGCCGCCGGCATGGCTGATATTTTCACCTCGGCGCCAGCCATTATTCTGGCAAGCATGGTGGCCTATCTTATTTCTCAGTTGCACGACATCTGGGCCTTTCACGCCATCAGGGAAAAAACGGCAGGGAAATTCCTTTGGCTGCGGAACAACGGCAGTACCTGGATCAGTCAGCTTATCGATTCTATAGTCTTCTCTCTGTTGGCGTTTTTGGTGTTTCCAGTACTGATGGGCTCTGAAAATGCCTTACCTGTTAACGTGGTAATGGAGATTGTGATCTCCACCTATATGTTGAAAATTCTTGTGGCGGCAATTGATACACCTTTCATCTATTTCAGTTATTCCGTAAAACCGATGGAAATGGCCGCCTCAGCCTGAAACTGATGCCTATAGTGGGAACCAAAAAATCGAAGTGGCCCAAAGGGGCTGAAAAGAACGAAGCTTATATGACGAAACTCTTGGCGCGGTATCATGAGGAGGAGACAGTCCTGAAACTGGGCGGTGGCAAAAAAAATATCGGAAGCCAGCACAAGAAGGGGCGTAAGACTGTCCGGGAGCGGTTAGAGCTTCTTGTTGACAAGGGTAGTCCTGTTTTGGAGTTGGGTATCTACGCCGGTTGGGAGATGTATGGGGAGGTTGGTTCACCCGCTTCTGCAGGGTTGGTACTGGCCATCGGAAAAGTTTCAGGCCGGGAGTGCGTTATCATTGCCAACGATGCTACGGTGAAAGCAGGGGCTTATTTTGAAGTGACCTTGAAGAAGCACCTTCGAGGCCAGAAGATTGCTCTGGAAAACAACCTACCTGTCATTTATCTCGTGGACTCAGCTGGTGTCTTCCTGCCATTGCAGGAAAAAGTTTTTCCCGATGAAGAGCACTTTGGACGGATATTTTATAACAACGCCCGCCTTTCAGCTTTGGGTGTCCCCCAGATCGCCGTCGTCATGGGCCCCTGTGTGGCTGGTGGCGCATATCTGCCGGTCATGTGTGATAAGTTTGTTATGACGGAGGGTTCCAACATGTTTGTGGCCGGACCGGCACTGGTGAAGGCAGCTATCGGTCAGGAAATTGACAAGGAAACACTTGGCGGCGCAACCACCCACAATGCCATCAGTGGATCAGCCGACTATCATGCTAAGAATGATGAAGATGCCATTGAGATCACACGGCGCCTTGTGAAGAATCTTCCGTACTTGGAAATGGGGAAGTTTAATCGGGCGGAACCGGCAGAGCCTCTTCTGCAGGCTGAGGATCTGAACGCCATCGTCCCCGAGATCGGCGGCCCTTATGACATGGAAGAGATTGTAGCCCGGGTGGTGGACGGCAGTGAGTTCGAACCTTACAAGAGTGAGTACGGGAAAACAGTTCTTTGTGGCAATGCGAGGATCGGCGGTTATTCCGTGGGTATTGTGGCCAATCAGAAAACCATAGTTACTTCCGGTACCGGCGAGATGCAGATGGGGGGTGTTCTGTACAGCGATTCTTCTGACAAAGCGGCGAGGTTTATCATGAACTGCAACCAGGACAAGATTCCCCTCATCTTTCTTCAAGATGTTAACGGTTTCATGGTGGGGAAGAAAGCTGAGTGGGGCGGCATTTTGAAGGATGGGGCGAAGATGGTTCAGGCGGTCTCTAACTCAGTGGTGCCGAAGATCACCTTGATCATAGGCGGGAGTTACGGTGCAGGTTATTACGCCATGAGCGGCCGGGCCTACTCTCCAAGGTTCATGTACCTATGGCCTTCTGCCAGTCTGGCCGTCATGGGCGGCAACCAGGCGGCGGAAACGCTGGTGGAAATTCAGTTCTCCAAGCGGAAGGAAGTGGGTGATGAGGAGCGGAACAAACTCATCAATGAAATCAAGGAACGGTACCGGCGCCAGAGCGATCCACGCTACGCTGCCGCCCGGATGTGGACTGACGCCATCATCAAGCCGGCTGATACCAGGCGCGTCCTAATCCATTCTCTGGAATTATGTGAACATCAGTCAAAAATGCCGGCGCCTATGTTCGGTGTGCTTCAGGTGTGATGCGTGACCATCAGCCTACCACTTAATTTTCAAAACATAAATGTCTGACCTGATCCTCATTCTTATCGGTCAAGGTTTTGGGGTGACTCTGTAAACGCCCCTATCAATCAGCTTTGTGGTGCTATCTTTGAACTGGAGAATCACGTCCCCCCGGACCTTCCTGTGGTTAATTTGTGTTTAAGTAGCAGGGCCACAAACCAATAAAAAGTGGCCCGGTTATCTAAAGAGATAGAACAGGTGGTCACCAACGGCCCACCGGGAATAACCGGTTACACCGCTGGTTACCCCAAACCGCAGAAAATTATGGCCAATTGGCTTAAACTGATTCCAAAGGAAGCTGAGGAAGTTACTGTTAGGGTGGAGTAGGTTTGATTACGGCAGCACTCGATCTTTCTTTATCTGTTGCATTTGTGACAGGGGGCAACCGTGGAATTGGGAAGGCGGTTTGCGAAGGTCTTGCCGAAAAGGGAATCCATGTTATGGTCGGATCACGTAGCACATCGGCTGGAGAGAAGACGGTCAATGCTATACGAAATAAGGGAGGTTCAGCAAAAGTTGTAGAGATCGACATACAATCGGTAGAGAGCGTTAATGCCGCGGCACATAAAATTTCTGAGTCCCATAGCACACTGAACATTCTTGTGAACAATGCTGGAATCCTTGCGAGGGAAGACAGGAAGTCTAGGTTTGGCTTCCTGCCTGAAAAGGTACTTAAAAAAACCATGGATGTAAATCTCTTTGGGCCGTTCAGGGTGTGCCAGGCATTCCTGCCGCTCTTACAGCAAGCAGTTTGGGGTCGAATTGTGAATGTGACGAGTGGGATGGGAAATCTGTCCGATCCCATGACAGGCGGTTATACAGCGTACCGTGTCTCAAAATCCGCCTTGAATGCACTGACGGCCAATCTCGCCGCTGAAGTGGAGAACTCAAATATCCTCGTTAACTGTGTGCATCCCGGGTGGGTCCGCACAAGAATGGGCACCATGATCGCTCCGTTAAGTCCTAAGAAGGGAGCGGATAGTATTATCTACGCCGCTACCCTGCCAAGCGGAGGCCCACACGGCAAGTACATCGTGAAACGTCAAGTCCAACCGTTCTGAAGAGGAAAGATGAAAATTAAAGTGAGAAAGCCGACATCAGAAGAGATCCAAACCTTTGGCGATTACCCGGTCTGGGAGTGTGAACCGTCAGAATTTCCGTGGTCCTACAGTTCCACGGAGCAGTGCCTAGTCATTGAGGGGGAAGTGACTGTTGTTACTGAAGAGTGAGAAATAACTTTCGGCCCTGGCGATCTGGTTACTTTCCCGGCAGGGCTCTCCTGTACTTGGACTGTGGCCAAGGCGGTAAAGAAACACTATACCTTCAAAGATTGATTTGAAAACGTGGGTCAGAACCTTCTGCGGATGGAGGTGGATGTGCTGAAAGAGCTGTTGAAATAGAAAATCAATATTAGCTGATTTCCCGACACGATGTGGCTTTGTTCTGATAGCGCCATACAGTTCGTATCAATTCTTTAAATTACTAGATTTCTTTTCATGTTAAGGCTTTACGAAATTGATTTCCTGGTGAAATGTGTATTTGAATTGATGGTTGCCTCCAATGAAGGTACATTGTGGAAAAGTGAGAAGGACGTAGGTCATGGACCAGAAAGTATATAATCTTACTGTCGCTCTTATTTTCACATTGGTAGCGCTCATACATCTCTATCGGTTTGTGACCGGTACAGAACTGATCATGGCCAGCTATTCGTTGCCGCTAACCGCAAGCCTTGGGGCTTTTATTGTGCTAGGTTTTCTCGCGTTCAGGGGCTTCCAGCTAGCAAAATCATGACCCTTCAGTGCGTCTCCTAGCAGAATCTGGTTAACTTCCCAATCATGTCTATGATTAAATCAAAGCTGGATCAGAGGGGCCTCCTCACTATCTCTCTGGACAATCCCCCCGTTAATGCTCTTTCCCATGCTCTGGTTGATGAACTCAACAAGCTGAGCGACGATATTCAGGATGAGAAAGTGAGAATGGTTGTAATTACAGCTGTCGGAGAAAACTTTTGTGCCGGAGCCGATCTTAAAGAGAGAGAAAAGATGGATGAGCAGGAAGTGGAAACATTCGTTGAATATCTGTCTGACACCTTCCAGAGAATTGCCGAGATTCGGGTACCTACACTGGCAGCCATTAACGGAAACTGTCTAGGTGGGGGCATGGAGCTAGCGCTGGCGTGCGATTTGCGGATCATAGCAGAAAATAGCTTCATTGGAATGAAGGAGACATCCGTAGGCGTCATGCCCGGCGCCGGGGGAACCGTGCGACTTCCTAGACTCATAGGAGAAAGCAAGGCGAAACGGTGGATTTTCACAGCCCAATCATTTACGCCGGAAGAGGCACTGGCAGACGGTGTTGTAGACTGGCTGGTTGAAATAGACGAGCTGGAAGATGTGGTTCAGGAGATTTTCGGTCAGATTACTGCTAATGCACCTCTCGCCATTTATGCGGCTAAAAAGTCAATTAATGAAGGGTTAGATCAGTCAGTTAAACTGGCACTTAAAGTAGAACAAAAAGCTTACAAATCCATTATCGATAGTGAGGACAGGCGAGAGGCTCTGAAGGCTTTCAGTGAAAAGCGACGCCCCAAATGGAAAGGGAAATAGGGATTAGAAGTAGTACTTCCTGTTATCGACAATGTCGGCCTTTTCTCTCAATTCCGTGACCCAGGCTCCGAGAGCTTCATTCTCTCTCTGACTTAGGAGAGATTTCCGTAATACATCTTTTTTCACTTCCCAGTCTACCTCGTCCACATCATTCCGGTATTCTAGTTTCAGGATGACGAACGCCCTGGTTGTTTCCACAGGAGGGAGAATCTGTCCCACATCTGCCACAAGCAGGGCGCCGATAACTGACTCGTGGCGGCCAATTTTCTGAAATGAACTACCCAGATTAGCAGAGACAGGGCCAACAAGTTCAATTTTTTCATTTGAGTCGGCGGCTTTTTCGAAAACCAATGTGTTTTCCGATAACTGACTGTTCAGTTCCTCCGCCAGTGATTTAGCAGCGGCCATCTGTTTATCCGTTCTGAGTGTAGTACGTATCTGGCTTTGGACAGTCCCATACTCTTTGGTCCCTTCGGCGATGACGGAGTCGAGTCGCAAGACGGTGAAAAGTTGATCTGATTCAATGAAGTCGCTTACGGTGCCTAATTCATTTGCGAATGCGAATTTTGCCGGTTCCGGGAAATAGCCGATGGGCGGTATGAAAATCCCCTCTTCTGTGAGAGGCTGCATTTTTCGGAGTTCATAATTGTTTCTTTCCACCGCCAGTTCAAAACCATAATCCTCTACATCAAACAAAAACTGTATGGCCGAATTCCTGATTTTTTCCCGAGTTGTGGGTCCCATATCAATCTTGAGAAGGATATGACTTGCCAGTACTTGCTCTTCTTCATTTTCGACCCGGCGGTCTCTCACCTGAATGACGTGTATACCGAAATCGGTTTCCACGGGTCCAACGATATCGCCAGCTTGGGCGGCAAACGTCGCTTCTTCGAATGGTGCCACCATCTGGCCTTTGCCGAACCACCCCAGGTCACCGTCGCGGCTTGTTCCCTCTGATGTGCGGTTGCCGGGATCTTCAGAGAATTCATTGGCCAGTTCGGCAAAGTCATCGCCAGCCTTCAGGCGAGAGAGAATATCCTGAGCGGTCTCTTTTGCCAGCAGAGTATCTTCTGATGATGGAACCTTATTCCATTCCACATAGCTGAGAACACGCTGCTCGTTCTGATGGAACTTATCAGGATTGAGGAAATAGTAATTTTCCATCTCATCGTCTGTGGGGTTGAATTCAGGCTGGTTGAAGCGGCTTGTCCGGACAATGAGGGCGCTTATGGTGTACTCTACATTCTGCAGTATGTATTCATTACGGACATCGCTCTCGGCGACGTGTACGCTTGCCCGGATCTCGTTGAACAGTTTTTGCCGCGGCAGATTTTGTCTCACAAAGTTCTCGATAGGGCGCCATTCGTCACCCTGGGGGTTCTGAAGAGCCAGTTTGTATTTGGTTTCGTCAAAAATGCCGTCCGTCAAAAAGTCTGGAATGGTCCGGAGATCCTGGGGAGGATTGTTCACCAGTTCATAATAAATCTCCTGGTCTGTCACCCTGATATTACGTTTTTCAATTTCCTGATTGATGAGTGATGTTTCCATGAGTTGATTAAAGATTCGGTCCCGCTCAAAATTGAGGCCGCGTTCATCGAGCTCTATTCCCTGAATACGGGCCTGTTCAAGGCTGTGTTCAATCTGATGGAAGAAAAGGTCTGGAGGTATTGCCTCTCCGTTTACAACGGCTATAGCTCTGGATACATCAACTCTCCCAAAAAGCTGGTTCACGATATCGGCACCGCCTACGAGTCCACCGACGGTCATGCTACCGATGAACAAAATCAGCAGAATCCAAAGGATCACGTGCATTCGCGTCCTCATGGTGTTCATCATACCCATAAAATCAGAATCCTTTTAAATTAACTAGAAAAATGCCGCGAAATATACTGAGATTGCCTACTTTCTCCAACTTGTGTTCGGGTTATGCTTAGCCCGTTTCTTCTTCAATAAGTTAACTATTCAAGTGAGTTTGAGATTTTTTAGGAGCATATCGTCACTCAATAAGGACATTGTTCAGTGTTGTGCCTGTCCCCGTCTGGTGGAATTTCGCCAGGCTGTTGCCCAGAAAAAGAGGAAACAGTTTGAAGCGTGGGACTACTGGGGCAAGCCTGTCCCCGGTTACGGGGAACCCGGCGCATCACTGTTGCTCACAGGCCTGGCGCCGGCGGCCCACGGTGGCAACAGAACGGGTCGAGTTTTCACAGGTGACAAGTCAGCCGATTTTCTTGTCCGCTGCCTTCATGAAGTGGGTATTGCAAATCAGCCCAATTCGGATTCTCTGGATGACGGGCTGGAGCTGATGAATGCTTACATGACGCCTGTGCTGAAATGTGTTCCGCCTCAGGACAAACCGAAGCCAGATGAACTGAAAAACTGTGCTCATTTTCTTTCCAACGAACTGATCCTGTTGAAGAATGTAAATTGCATTCTGGCCTTGGGGAAGATTGCTTTCGACGCCTGCCTGAGGTTTTTCCGCACCCAGTATGATTTTTTAATGAAAGATTACCCATTTGGACATGGGAATGAGTATACTCTTCAGAATGGTATTATTCTTGTTGGCTCTTATCATCCTAGTCCCAGAAATGTGAACACAGGCAGACTTACCCATTCTATGATGATTGAATTGCTTGAGCGGGTGAAGGTGATCATCAGGTGAAAAAAACGGTCATTGTGCTTGCCTTTGCAGCATGTTCTTTTCTCCATGGCGGGAATCGTCTCACACTGGAAGACGTAACGGGAAAATCACCCTTTGAGGTGGCTTCTCTAGGGACAATCGTCTGGCAGCCTGGTGAAGATGCATACACATTTCTGAAGCAATCCAATGGTGTCCGGTCCCTCTACAAGGTCGATCTTTTTGCTGGTGATACCACATTATTTCTGGATGGGGAGCGGTTAAAATTCAGCGGTTCACCTGTTGTGGTGACCAACTACAGTTTCAGCGGTAACGGGCAGCGAATACTGATACAGACTGACCATGAAAAGATCTGGCGGCGATCTCACTGGGGTACCTACTGGATTTACGATACAGAAACAGCAAAAATGACTCCCGTTTCTAGAAATAACAAACGCCTTCGCAACGTCAAATTTTCTCCTGATAGTGAGATGGTGGCTTATGTCCGGGAGGATAACAATCTCTACACTTTCGAAATTGACAGACGTCGGGAGAGGAGATTGACCAGGACGGGCACAGATGTGGTGCTCAACGGTCATTTTGGATGGGTCTACGAGGAAGAATTCTCCAAATATGATGCTTACCGGTGGTCGCCAGATAGCAAGAGCATTGCCTACTGGGAAGAAAACCAGTCACGTGTGGCCGTTTTTACACTAATTAATGAGCTCGAACTATATCCCGTGACCACGGAGATCCGTTATCCTAAAGCTGGGCAGACTAATCCCACCATGAGAATCGGTGTGGTGAAGGCCACCGGCGGAGCAACCCGCTGGATGGACATCGGTGACAACCGTGACATGTACTATCCCAGAATCTACTGGCACTCACCGGAGCGCCTTCTTGTGATGCGCATGAGGCGGCTTCAGAATCGGTGGGACCTCCTCATCTGCAACCCCAAATCTGGCAAGAAAAAACAGGGACTTATGGAGATGGACCAGGATGGCTGGGTGAATGTTCACGACAATTACAGGTTTCTGGAAAAAGATGAGTTGGTCTGGATATCTGAGAGATCGGGCTACCAACATTTGCACCGCCACACGCTGAAGGGTGAAGAGCTGGCCCAGATATCAAGCGGGCAGTGGGAAGCGACTCGAATTGTTCACGTAGACGAGGAGGGGGGTGTCGTCCTTTTCATGGCCAATAAGGCATCCGTGGCTGAAAGTCACCTGTACAGCGTCTCGTTCGATGGAACTGGATTGAAACAGTTGACAACAGAGAAAGGGAATCACAGCGTCCAATTTTCCCCATCGGGGCAGTACTTTGTGGATAGTTTTTCCTCTGTCTCTCAGCCCAGAAAAATTCTTTTAAAAAGACGTGACGGCACTGTGGTCCGTATCATAGAGGAAACAGATAAAAGCCAATTTGACGATTATGACTGGTCGGTTCCCCAGTTCGTCACATTCAAAACTCACGATGGAGCCGCAACACTGGACGGTATTGTCACACTGCCTGTGGGATACAATAAAAGGAAAAAGTATCCAATGATCGTGTACGGTTACGGGATGCCAGGGACACAGATCGTCCGAGATAGGTGGGGCGGGCTATGGAATCAGTTCCTTGCACAAGAAGGGTTTATTGTTTTTTCCATGGATGCCCGCGGTATGAGCGGCCGCGGAGAGACGTTCAAGAATCTCAGCTACGGTGACATGAGCCGTTATCTTGCGAAAGATCATGTTGCTGGTATCGATTACATGGTTCGGGAGTGGGGTGCCGATCCAGACAGAGTCGGTGCGTGGGGCTGGAGTGGTGGCGGCTATTTCACCGGACTCATGCTCACCAAGAACGGCGCACAATTCAAGGCCGGCGTTTCGGTGGCACCGGTCATGGACTTCAGACTTTACGACACTATCTATACCGAGCGATCCATGGGGTTGCCTCAGGATAATGAGGCAGGTTACGATTCCACTTCTGTTTTTTCCTACGTGGATAATCTGCAGGGACATCTTCTGGTCATCCACGCCACGGGCGATGACAATGTTCATTCGCAGAACACCACACAGCTTGTGGAGAAGTTTGTTAACGCCAAACAGCCACTGGAGGTGTTCTATTATCCTAACCGTGCTCACGGCATTAGTGGCGGGAACTCCAGGATACACCTCTATACAAAGATGTTCAACCACCTCCGAGAACATCTCCTGGAAGAGTAATCGAGCTTTTTATTTTTTTCAGATGGGGGTGATCAGACGGATTGCAAATGTTTAATAATCTCATTTGCAGCATTATGACCGTTAGTACAGTGGAGACCTCCGCCGGGATGAGTTGCTGCTCCGCATAGAAACAGGTTTCCAATGGGGGTGGAATATTGTGCGCTGTCGATAGTTGGCCGCATAAAGAAGAACTGGTCCAGCATCATTTCGCCCTGGTTTAGGTTTCCCTCCGTCAGTCCATATTTGCTCTCCAGATCTGCGGGAGTCAGTACTTTCTGGTGCTCAATGAGGCTACGGAAGCCGGGAGCGTATTTCTCCAGGACGTCAGTAACTCGGCTACCCAGTTCATGGCGGGCCGATTGCCAGTCCGTGCCGCGAAGGTGGTACGGCGCGTACTGTACAGTGGCGGAGAGAACATGCTTTCCGGCCGGAGCGAACGACTTTTCCCTGAGGGAAGGGACGGTGAACTCCATCCACGGCTCCTCAGAGATACGGCCGTATTTGGAAGCGTCCGATGCTTTTTCGATATAACTGAGTGACGGACTGACCGATACTATGCCTTTCAGTGATTCCTTATGGAGGCCAACAAAATTCGGCAATTCTTTCAGGGCAAAATGAACCCGCGCCGTGGCACCGCGCATTTTAATATTTTTGATCCGCCGGGAGAACTGAGGTGACAGCCGGTCGTTGCCTACAAGTCCTTGAAAGGTTGTCTTTGGATCGAGGGCAGAGACGACACAATCTGATTCAACTTCCTCACCGTTTACCAAGGTGACACCGAGAGCGGCGCCGTCGTTCACGGAGATGCTTTTTGCTTCAGATCCAATGAGCATCTCAACGCCAACACTTGTAGCGGATGACTCAAGTGCCGCAGCCAGTTGTTTCGTACCTCCATCAATGAAATTTACTGACCGGACGGATCCTCCGGTCCCTATGTGGTTGTGGAGAAAGACGAAAGCTGTCCCCGCGGCCATGGGCCCCTGATTCAGGTGCCGGATGCCAACTGCTGCCATAGTACCCCTGAGAGGTTCTGACTCAAACCATTCATCCAGTAGTTCCAGCATACTCATAGGCAAGGTCCTGAGAAGCTCCACCAGCGCCTTCCGGCCATGCTTGCGGTACGGTGCCAACATGGGCTTCATGGATAGTAGATTGGAGAGATCCAGCTCAGGAATAGGCAGGGGCATCATACCGTAGAGGGGTTCCAGGAAATCGGTAAGCATGGCGATCTTGTTGCAGAATGCGGGCCATTTTTCTGCATCGGATTGAGAGAATTGAGCAATGGATCTGGATGTCTCATATGGGTCTGATGTAATTGTCAGGTTTTTTCCGTTACCATCAGGAGTGATAACACCGGTATTCGGTGAAGCAAACCTGAAGCCGTGGTTTTCAAGATCGAGCTCGAAGACAACTTGGTCATTAATCCATGGCACAGAATCCATAACTGTATTGCATTTAAATCCGGGTACGAATTCTTCCGTTGATGCCAGCCCTGCCACAGTTTCATTTTTTTCCAGCAGAAGGACTTTTCGATTGCTCTTGCCCAGATAGGCAGCGGTAGTGAGGCCGTTCACACCTCCACCCACAACTATTGCGTCGTACCGTTTCAACGCCACTCCTTCAGGATTTTTTTAGCCGCCATCTCGCCGGGGGCGCCTGTGATGCCGCCACCGGGATGAGTGCCAGAACCGCACTGGTAAAGGTTTTGCACTGGTGTTCTGTAGTCAGCCCATTTCACCACGGGACGGAAAAAGAACAGCTGATGCAGAGCCAGTTCGCCGTGGAATATGTTTCCTTCTGTCAGGCCAATTGTCTTTTCCAGATCCCACGGTGTCAGTACCTGTCGATGAAGGATAATGTCCTTGATGTTGGGGGCAAATCTGGCTAATGCATCTACCACAGCATCCCCGAAGGCTTCCCGCTTCTGGTCATCCCAGCCGCCATTAATGTTGTAAGGGGCGTATTGTACAAAACAAGACATGACATGTTTGCCCGGTGGAGCCATATCAGGATCGAGGACGGAAGGCAAAACAATATCGATGTAAGGCCGGCGCGAAAAGTTCCCTTGTTTGGCATCATCAAAGGCTTTTTCGATATAATCGTAATCAGGTGAAATGGAGATGGCACCATTCAGGTGAGGCCCGTTTCCGGGGAGACAGGTGAAATCGGGTAGCCCATCTAGCGCCAGGTTTACTTTACCGGAGGAGCCTTGAATTCTGAAATTTTGAATAGACCGGACGAAATCGTCAGGGAGGTCATTTGACGCCACAAGGTTAAGGAATGTCAGTTTCGGATCGAGACCCGACACAACCACATTTGCCTCAAACTCATGGCCGTTTTCGAGGGCTACGCCCACAGCACGGCCGTTCTTAACCACGATTTGACTTACAGGTGCTTCCGTCATGATATCTGCACCGAAGTGTTCGGCTGACTGGGCAATGGCCATACTGACGGCACCGGTACCTCCCCGCTGGAATCCCCACGCACGGAAGACGCCATCAATGTCACCCATGTAGTGGTGAAGCATAACGTAAGCGGAGCCCGGAGACTTTGGTCCCATAAAGGTGCCGATGATTCCGCTGGCAGACATGGTGGCCTTCAACGGTTCAAACTCAAACCATTCATCCAGAAAATCGGCGGAACTCATGGTCATCAGTTTTGCCAGCTGCTCAAATTTTTCCTGGCCCAGGGAGCGGAAATGCTTACCAAGGTCCAGAAGGGTGGATGCGCCTGACCAGCCCAGTTTGGTAGGGTCAGGGGCTATGGTCTGGAGGATGGGGCGGACTGAGAGACCTATCTGGCTCATGGTCTGTCCGAACCTGTCATAGGCCTCGGCATCGTTGGGAGAGTGGCGATAGAGCTCCCGACGGGTGAGATCGTGGTCGGCCCACCGAATAAGGTAGTCATCCTCAAGGGGTGTAAATGTGCTCTCCAATGGTACCATTTCAAGTCCGAACTTGGGAAGTTGAAGTTCCCGAATGATGTCAGGTTTGAGAAGGCTGACCACATAAGAGCAGACGGAAAACTTGAAACCTGGGAAGATTTCCTCGGTAACGGCAGCACCGCCCAAGACATGACGCCGTTCCAGCACAAGGACTTTCTTACCGCCCCGGGCAAGATAAGCCGCGGCGGTGAGACCGTTGTGGCCTCCGCCAACGACAATGGCGTCATACTTCCGGTTCACGGACATGACCGTTTCCTTTCTGGGTCGAAGAAGGGTGTTTTCACCACCCTGGCTGGTGTTGTTTTTCGGAAGTGCTCAACTTTCACTTCAAACTGAAGGAGTGTCCCTTCCCGAGCGTAATCTGACATCAAATGACAAAGAGCGATATACTTTTTCAGGATGGGCGACCAGCATCCGCTGGTGGCGTAGCCCACCTGTTTATTGCCGCTGTAGATGGGGGTGGAGGTCCGCCACGCCATGCCCGGGAGCTGAGGAGGGAGCCCCACTTTCCGGTAAAGTTTCTCCAGTGGTTCCCATTCGATCTCGATTCCCTTTAATTGCCACTCCGGACTCCGTTCATGCTCCTTCAGGAGCGCCTTTCTGCCGATGAAATCTTTCTTTTTCAGCTTTACTGTCCAACCCAAGCCAAGCTCAAATGGTGACGATTTTCTCAAATCGATAATAGCGTGCTGAGCCGAGATATAGTCAATGTCCAGCAGGATCAGGGAAGCTTCGATGCGTACCATATCTAAAGCGTGAAGTCCCGTAGGTGTAATACCATAGGGTGCGCCAGCTTGCATAAGGCGATCCCAAAGCTTTAGAGCATTCTCATTTGGCGTCCACAGTTCATAGCCTAGATCGCCTGTATAACCTGTTCTGGAGATCATTACGGACATGTCGCCGACTTTGCAGTTCGAGAGCCAGAAGAACTTGAGTGCATCAATATTTTCATTTACAATATTATTCAGTATAACCCGGGAATTGGGTCCCTGAAGGGCCAAAGCGATGGTGGATTCGGAATCTTCCGAGATGTCAACATCCATGCCAGCGGCGTTGTGTGTGAGCCATTCAATGTTTGGTTCAGCACTGGTAAGGCGAAAATGGTTCTCTTCAAGCCTCTGGACCGTGCCGTCATCAATCTGCTTGCCGTCATCATCGCACCATGGTGTGTACATCACCTGATGAACTTTGCATAAGTGAATGTTCCTGGTCACCAGACGGTCAAGTAACCGCTCCGCATCGGGACCTACAATTATATATTTATGTAGGGGTGTAACATCCAAAAGAGCCGCTTTTGTCCGCACTGCGAAATATTCCACATCGTGGGTGAGGTCATAGGAAGTAGCGGAGAGATACCCCGACCATCGACGCCACTCCTGGGACTGATTGAGAACGGAAGTACGTTCGTGAAGGGGCGTCAGTTTCAGTGAGGTTGCGCCACTGAATTGAGTCTGGACGGAGATGCTCATAGGCAATAATTGGCCTGAAAATCTACCAGTTGGAATACCGATTAGCAAAGAGGACTTCGTGGTAGTTGAATTAATATGGAACATAATTTCTCCTCTTTGTACATTCATTTAAGTTTTAAGGAGTCGAAACAATGAGAGTAATCTACAGAGGTGATCTGGACGGCTCTGTCTGCGCCGCCATTTTGATGGATGTGGGCCTTTGCGATACTTTGGAACAGGCCCATCCCAAAGATATGCAGGAGGGGAAAGTAGACATCACTAGTGAGGATATTATTTGTAACCTGCCGTACCATCCTAGCTGCCACATGTGGTTTGATCATCACTCAAGTGAAATAAGCCGTCCAGATATGCCTACGGATTTCACAGGGCTAGTGGATGTGGCGCCTAGTGCAGCGAATCTGGTCTACAAGTACTTTATTGAGGATTATCCCGAACTGAAGAAGTATGAAGGTTTGGTCCACGAAACGGATCTGGTGGATAGCGCCGACCTGACACTGGAGCAGGTGGCCAATCCCCAAGGGACCATTCTGCTCGGATTACTTCTGGATCCTAGAACGGGGCTTGGTCTTCAGCGGGACATGAACATCAGCAACTTCCAATGGGTGTCAAGCGTGCCTGAACTCCTGACCAAGCATTCGGTGGAGGAGATTCTCGCTATGCAGGATACTGCTGAGAGGATTGATCGCTACAACGATATGCATAATATTGCCAGTGAATTCTACAGCGCCAATTCGCGCATGGAGGGAAATGTCATTATGACGGATGTGCGTGGAATGGATGTTCCTCCGGCAAACCGGTTCCTCATCTACACTCTCCCGGAGTTGTCAGATGGCAACATCTCAGTCCGCATAGCGGATGGGAAAAAGGGTGAGTTTGACACTATTTCTGTGGCGCACTCTATCTTTAACAGGACTTCCAATGTTGACTCCGGTGAGTTGTGCAAGTCTTACGGAGGAGGAGGCCACAAAGGCGCTGCTACCTGCCAGCCTAACCTGGAAGACAGTGAAGGTGTTTTACAGGGGATTATAGAGGCGTGTAAAGAGTAGGGTGGCTAACTGCCGGTAATTGTTATAGTGCCGTCCTGCCGTTTCATTGGGAAGCGGAGATAGTCGGCTGAAAGTTCAAGTAGTTCCTTTCCCATGGATTCCAGCAGACCAGACGGCACATCTGATTCTATAAGCAGATAGGGCACTACACTGTATTCGCCAGAGGACAGACTTGAGGAGCTCGCATCCAGGGATATGACCCAGGTCTTAACATTGATTCCAATGGGCTCCTCAGCCATGCGAGCAGATTCGATATCTTCTTTATGAATCACTTCCCCGCTCTTGTTCACGATAAGTAGTCCAGTATAGACCGTCATTCTGTTTATAACAGCGCGTCTCGATTGTACTGTCACTAGTTGGTCCAAAGGGTTCAGTGTAACAGTAACTTCAACCGTTTGATTGATAGGTGGCTCCAGAATAGATGGCATGACAGCTGTGGAGATATGGAGACGTTTTCCCAGGGTCAGAGGTGTTCTCAGTTCACCCTTATCATCTAGCCCGCCTTCCCCGGGGACAAACTGCCCATCAATGACCTTGACAATAGTTCTTTCGTGCTGATAGTTCGCCGCGTATGCGTAAAGAAAGAACTGGCCATTCTGTCCTTCAGAACTTCCTTCAGGGGTGAGGGAGAGGCTGAATTCACCGGTGGTGTCAGTCCAGGTGCCAATGTTTATTTCCTCCAACCAGACATAGATCCCTTCAGGATTTTCACCATCCTCAAGCTCTACACTTCCTTTGATACTGTAATGGTCGGAAACGGAGCCGTTATTATTGAACGGATTCTTGGTGCATGTACACAAAGTGAGCACCGTGATCACAAGTGGAGTCAAATTGATTTTCATATCACAGTTTGAATCCAAATGAGAAATAGATGCGCCTGTCACGAAGGATAAGTCCTTCTAAAATGGTACTTTGATTGCGGAGATTGTATCCGCTGAAATTGGCGAACCCTTCCAGATTTCTCAGCTGAATTGATTTAGTCAAATGGACATCCACATTTGTGTGGGAAGGAAGTGTCACTTCAAAGAGGTGACCTAGATCTTGCCGCATCCAGCCAATCTGTTCACTTTCGCCAAAAGCGTGGACCTGGAGTGACCAGCCCTTATAGTCGACATTCAGATTAGCTGTCATCTTAACTTCTGATTTGAAGGGGAAGGCGGCCTTTTCCGGTATATTGTAACTGGCCAGGGCCAAATCTGCAGAAGTTGATCTGTTGAGCAGGTGAATGGTGCCCTTTATTTCATAACCGCTAATCTTGGCAAAATCAACATTGTCATAGAAAGCTACTGGAATTCCGATGGGATAGCTGATACGCATTTTGTTCTCATAATCGTTTCGAAAAAGGTTTACCGTCATATCGAAAGCATCCAGAGTTTCCGAACCTGTGATCAGTCTCGAGGAATGAAGTCCCAATTCAAAACTTTGATTCTTCTCAGGGTTTAGTGCGGAAAAGGCAGAAGGAGTCCCGTCTAATATTGTGCCGCTGATCTGCTGAAGCAGGGTGGGATATTTGTAACTGGTACCAAAATTGAAGTAAGAACGCAAAGCGAACTTTTCACTGCCGCCGGCCAACGATGTGGAAAATTTCACGATGGTGTTATCCCATGACCTTGTATCAAAGAGGCCTAAATCAGCCAGTTCAGGATTATCAACTCCTCCCCTGAGAACTGCCTCTCCCTGTTTGTCAATAATTCTATCGCGCCGCACACTGACGCTGACATCGGAAAATCGGGTACCTTCATCCCTATCCGACAAATAAAATTTTGTGACAACGGCAGCTCCGATTTTCATGCGGGAGAACAGCGCACTTTCCAACCCAACTTGCTGGATGTCAGAAAAAGAACGGTTATCACGGTAGTCCAAGTCCGACTGCTCCAATTGAAAAACAGAAGTGGTCTCCAATGGTTTAAGTGTGTTCGTTGATCTGAATGAAAACCGGTTGGAACTGCTCTTAAGAAATCTGTCCAAATTCCCGGTTTCGGCAGTAAGATTTTGGTCTTCGCTGATCTGATGCTGACTTACTGTTGCTGAAACTGCCGGAAAGGGGCCCACGGCGCCTGAATAGCGCATGGTCGTTACCATGTTCTCGTTCTCCACGCTATCGTTTAAACGGTGGTCCTTATACGACCGGCGTGAAAATAAAAGTGTGGATGATAACAAATTCCCGAGCTTGCTCGGATTGTTTTCATCCAAAAGATATGTGAACGTTAGATTGTGCTGCTCGGAATTATTCTCAAGGGACTCGCCGCTGTCTCCTCCTTCAAATTGACGAAAAAATGCACCGCGGTTTAGGTTATAGGCGGAGCTGAATTTGTCAAATTTCTTTCCCATGTGGGCAGACCATCTGCCTGACTGATAGGTGCCGAGGTGCTGGCTGAACGAAAGTGTCTTTTCAGGAACCAGTTTCGGAACGATGTTAATGATTCCAGAGAATGCTTCCGTTCCATACAGAACTGAGTTGCTCCCCCGGATCACTTCCAGGTGATCAATATTTTGAAGGTCTACAAGGGCAATATCGAAAATATTATCGAATTCACTGTTCATTCTAACACCGTTATAAAGAATGGCTACCTCATCTGCGTTGCCACCACGTATGTTAACTGTCTTTTTTCCACTGATGTTCTCATTCAGCTGAATGGTATGGTCAGTCCGCAGAAGGTCACCTGCATCTGTATAACCCCTGAGTTCAAAGGCTTTAGATTCAATGACAGAAATGGGCTGGGGAATGTCTTTCTGAATCTCCAAACTTCTCTCCGTTCCGATTACCCCAACTTGCTGCATTGGTATGACCGTGGGCTCCAGTCGGATCACAGTTTGTCTCTTTATCTCGGTGGAGGGAATGGTCTGACGTCTGTAACCCATATATGTAAAGACAACTTCCCTCATCCTGAGAGAATCGGGAATTATAAGTGTAAAACTGCCGTTTGTATTTGATACAACGCCCAAATCACTGTCGGCCACAAATATATTCACACCACTAATGGCTTCTCCTGTAATTCCATTGATTACGGTTCCATCAACAGTAATATTCTGGGCCGCCAGAATTGAGAGAAACAAAGTACAGGAATATAGGGAGGTCTTAAGGCGTATTTGACCACCGTCCATAACTGAAATTATATCATGTCATTTGAAAAGAATACATATCTCAGGAAAAAAAAGAAAACCCCGAAAGCGGGGTTTTCTTCAACTATAGCAGTCTAACTAAAGTTCAGCGGCGCGGACGCGCTTCATTGACGACCAGTTGCCGCCCACTGACATCTTTTTCGTTCAGCTCTTCCATGGCTTTTTTGCCACTTTCATCGGAAGCCATTTCAACGAAGCCGAAACCACGTGAACGACCGGTAAACTTGTCGGTAATGATTTTGGCACTTTGTACCTCGCCATACTCGGCAAATTCATTCCGAAGATCTTCTTCAGACATCTCATAGCTCAGGTTTCCAACATACAGGTTCATTTTAGTCTCCTTAGGATTAGTGATACGTGAAATCTTACAATGAAAAATTTAATCTTTATTTTGAGGAAAGTGCTGTGAGTAGGAAAATTAAGTTCGGGGAGAAGAGAGGGTAGTTACCGTCGAGATATTTCGGAAAGATTCATATTTGCTTTAACTATAACAACCAATGTTACTGAATATATTTGTTAGAATTCAGTGTTTTTTTAAAAGTGGAGCTGATCGGGATCGAACCGACGACCTCGTGAATGCCATTCACGCGCTCTCCCAACTGAGCTACAGCCCCATCATCTTGTTTAACTTAAAGCGGTCTTATTTCTCCGCCAAACGATATAGAATAGAGGATGTTGACATGCTGTTATTGGCAGGGTAAATTTGATTTATGAAGAAAAACCTATTCACAACATGTTTGACTTTTCTATCAATTGGCCTAATTACCTATTCTTGTAGTACCTCCTCTGCAAAGACAGGATCGGCCATGCTGATTGTGACCGGTAACGTTCACAGTCAGCTTGACCCCTGTGGGTGAAAACGCAATCCCACGGGCGGTCTGCCCCGTAAAGCAACATTTATAAGCAATCTCAGGGAAGAAGGTGCTGATCCGGTCATCATAGATGCTGGAGATGTCTTTTTTGACAAGCAGTATCCAACAGAACTTAACGCAGAACAGTCCAAACTGCGTTCAGAAACGCTGATCTCAGGATTCAACATTATCGGTTGTGACGCCCTCAACATGGGTTCCAAGGATTTTGCGGCGGGACTAGAATTTGTTCTTCAGATGGAGCAATTGGCCAACTTCCCGTTTATATCCTCCAACATCACTGATGAGTCAGGGAATCTTCTTTTTGAGCCCTACGTGGTGCTTGACCGGTCGTCCTTCAGCTTTGGTGTTACCGGTGCTACAGTGTCTCTTCCTGTTGAACTGAAAACTGTGGGCTTGGCGGATGTGGAAACTAGCGTCAACAATATTTTGGCGGAACTGGAAGAAAAGAGTGATTTCCAAATCGTCCTGTTCAACGGCACCTATGAAGAGGCAGTGTTTTACCGTCCCAAATTTGCAACAGCTGATTATATGTTCATCAGCGGTGATACGCACAACCCCGTCGGCAAGATGAAAAACCCCGCAACCGGGCCGAGGATGTACCGGCTCGGGAAACAGGGTAAAGCGCTGGCAATGCTCACACTGGCCGTTGAGAATCCTGATATGACGTTATCGGATATCACTGAGCTGAAGCTGAAGGAAGATTTTATCCAACGTCAGCTTGAAAGAATGAATAAGGATGAGCCATCAAAATCTCTGGATGAAATTTACGCGGATCAGCCACCAATGCTGGACCGTATCGTACAGATCAGGGAAGCACTGAAAGAGACACAAGGGAAGCTGGCCGGTGTGGTCAACTCCACCCGGTTCGATTTTCCTGCCATGGGCAGATCTCTCGATGATGAACCGCAGATGCTAGGTATGATCACCAAGACCCTGACAGCGTGTGATCAGTTGGCCAAAGCGTCAAATGGCAAACCCACCGGTTCTTGAACACCAATACATCAATGGGTCAGTCTGCCATAATATTGGCAGTTTCATTTTTATTTTCTTTCGGGTTCAATGCGGTCCGTAATGACGGGCTCCCTCTGATCGCTTCCAAACATATTATAGAGGGCGGGCAGTCCGCTGTAGATTCACTTTTGGCTCAGACAACTCTGCTTTTTCAGCCTGTCATGATTGATCTCGCAATTGCTAAGGCGTTCTATGATCGCGGAGTACTTTTTATCGATGCACGGGACGATAAGGAATTCAGGGAAGGGCATATTGCCGGGTCAAAACTTGCTCCAGCATATCCAGGTGAGATTCTGCGGTGGGTTACGGAAGATGATCCTGTTGTGGCCTACTGTGGCGGGGGGGAGTGCGATCTGAGTATGGACCTCGCCATGGAGCTCATGGGAGAGGATTGGGGATTTGCCCGTGTGTTCGTATTTGACGGCGGGCTTCCCCAGTGGATCGAAGCAGGTTACCCGGTGGAATAGATGGTTTCACTGTTAAAAAACAGCTGGGTCATTTTTGCCTTAAGAATTATTCTCGGCATTGTTTTCCTCTACGCCAGTTTTGAGAAAATTCGTAATCCTGGGAGTTTTGCCGGCAATATTCAAAACTACCAGATGCTGCCATACGGTATTACGAATCTCTTTTCCATTGTTTTGCCATGGGTGGAGCTATATGTAGGCTCCTGCCTAATACTTGGTGTTTTTGTTGATGGTGCGGCTCTTCTTTCCACGGGAATGATGGTTATGTTCATCATTGCGTTGGGTCAGGCAGTGGCCAGGGGTTTGGACATCGATTGCGGTTGTTTCAAACCCGAAGGATCAACAGTTGGTTTAGATACTCTGGCAAGGGATATCGTCTGGCTTGCCATGTCCGTACTCATCTGGCGCCGGGAAGAAAAAACAATGGAGCTTTTTCCGAAATCTGTTTGATCCGGCTTTGGTAAAGAACTAAACTTCTCGTCGCTTTTTTACAATCACTTTTTGCGAGAGTAGCTCAGCTGGTAGAGCCCCACGTTGCCAACGTGGCTGTCGCGGGTTCGAATCCCGTCTCTCGCTCGAAAGTCCCTGTTTAGCAGGCCTTTTTCTTTATATGCGGGTTAAGCCCAGTCTTCGAGACCGTCAGTGAGGTTGGGATCCATCGGTAGGTGAGGTTGAATCTTCGTGAGGTATTTAGTGAAAATGTCCAGGACGTCTGTGTAGTCTTCTTCCTCTACTTCCACCGAGTGTGTCGCCTTACTGTCTTCTGTCACCTCTGTCTCCTGGAACTGATCAATATCAACGATTTTCAAATAAATTTTGGCCATTTCCTCTCCTCTGATTTGCTGTGAGATTACGAAGAATTAGTTAACTGTGTCAACCCGCGCATTGCATTGAATAGGTGTCAGTTTCCCTTTAAATTCGGGCCCATGGCGACGTACCCAAGCGGTCTAAGGGAGCGGTCTGCAAAACCGCGATTCATCGGTTCGAATCCGATCGTCGCCTCTATCTCTCTGTTATCTTCAATCACTTTTCCCGAAATAACGTATCGCCAGTACTGTAATGTCGTCGGACTGTGGTGCTGAACCGGCAAACTCTTTAACACTATCTAAATTCCCGTTAACCATGTCAGTTATGGATCCGTTTGAGTTTTCTTTGAGATAATCCTCTAGTTTTTCATAGGAGTATTCTTCATCCGCTTCATTCATGGCTTCGTTGACGCCGTCTGTATAGAGAAAAATGGACCCACTTTTGGGTACCATAAAGGTGGCTGACTCAAAAGGCATTTCATCCATAACACCAAGTGCGATCCCACCTGTAGTTTCGATCTGCTTTGGTTCTCCATTTTCTGATATAAGGTAAGGGGGATTGTGCCCTGCGTTGGCGTAAGTGACTTCCCCTGTTTCAGTATTCATAATACCATAAAACAGTGTACAGAACATGCTCGATTCATTTTCGTGGCAGAGATCATTGTTTGCTCTAAAGAGGACATCTCCGGGAGTTCTCCTTCGTGACGAGCTTGCTTTAATTTGCGTTTTTGTTAGGGCCATGAACAGAGCCGCCGGAATTCCTTTGCCCGATACATCTCCGATGACGAAACAGAGATGTTTTTTATCTATCAGGAAAAAATCGTAGAAATCACCGCCCACTTCTTTGGCAGGGACAATGCCGGCAAAAAGATCAAAATCTTTCCTGTCGGGGAAAGCCGGGAATGTGCTGGGCAGCATCCCCATCTGGATATCGGCTGCAAGTTTTAGTGACTCCTCAATGCGCTGTTTTTCAAGGAATGCTTCCGTGAGACGTGCCCGAACGATTGCAACACCCGCCTGAGTGCACAGGGCTTCCAGCAATTTTTCATCACTTTCCTCAAAGGTGCCGCCATCTATTTTGTTAAGTACCTGGATAACACCGATCAGTTCACCTTTGCGAGTGGTCATGGGCATGCAAAGAACAGACTTTGTTTTGAAATCGGTCTGTTTGTCGAATTCAGGATTAAAACGGGGATCGTCGTAGGCATCAGGGATGTTTGCAGTCTCAAGTGTTTTGGCCACATCGCCGGCAATTCCTACCCCTGAGGGGAAACGAATAGTGTTTTCATCCATTCCTTCAGCAACTTTGCTCCAAAGTTCATCACTATCAGGATCATAGATGAAAAGTGAACTTCTTTCGGCGTCCATCACTTCAGTTGTTTTGTGGATAATGACTGGCAGGAGGCTGTCAAGATGCATCTCGGCACCCAGGGCACGGGACACGTCAAGAAGGGCATTGAGGTTGCGGACTTCCCGCGAGGCGGTTTCAGGCATTTTAGTTAATGGAGTCGACAGCGGATGCTGTATCTGGTGTAATGGTAAATATCGGTGTAAAACCGGAGATGTCGAACACTTCCTTAATGTGATCATTCATGGCGGCAAGGATAAAATTGCCACCTAAACTCTTTAATTTTTTGGCGGCCATAAGGAAGATACGGAGTCCGGCACTGCTGACGTAATCGATCTTGCTGAGATCAACGATAATGTTTATGTCCGAACGCTCCAAAACTTCCACCAGTTTTTCTTCGAATTCAGTGGAGGTGTTGGTGTCAATCCTGCCGACAGGCTGGACAATGACTGCATTGCCACTTGTAGATTCATTTATATCCATCAGTCTATATCTCCCTCAGTCAATGATTTGGTCAATGAGAGATGATTCTTACCATCTCTGTATTCATAATCGATGTTTGTCATCAGGTGTTTTACCAGAAAAATACCAAGTCCTCCAATGGGCTTGTCTTCCAGGGATTGGGAAGTGTGAGGATTCTCTTTATCAAGAATATTGTAAGGGTTGGCATCATCTATGATAATGATTTTTAGTGATTGATTTTCAAGACTGAACCGTAAATCAATCATATGTGTATCATCATCGTCATAACCGTATTCAACGATATTTGTGACAACTTCATCCAGCGCCAGTTGAACATCGTGGATGACTTTGGTCGGAATCTCGTTGTCCTCGGCATAAGAGTCAAAACGATTCCTAAGGTTACGAATTTCGGGTCGATTGTTGATTATCTGAAGCGAGAGTTCAGCTGTCATAACGGACAATTTAGACAATGTAGGGTGAAAAGGAAATGGAGCGAGTATTTAACTCAACATCTTATTAATTGAAGATGTGATTTGTATCACACACTCTATTAGCTATTTAGTCAAAACCTTGCCAAAGTAGAGTTTAGATGATAATTTTTGATGATTACAAAAATAAATTATCATTAAGGAGAGCAAACCTCATGTCAAATTCACTTTCAGATAATAATGGAAAACAAAAAAATACCGTCGTTGGTTTTGTGATAGCGGTGGCTGTTATCCTTGGCCTTGTTTTTTACAATACTCAATACAGTAGTGATGATCTTTCGGGTACCATTGGCAAAAGAAAAGTCGTTCGTTCCAGTGCCCGAGGGGATGTGGCTTTGAAAGATAATCAAGCGCAATTCAGCAAGATGATGCAAGACACCGATTTCGTCGATATGGTTGAGAGCGAAACATTCCAGAACATGCTGGCCAATCAGGAATTCATGAATCTCCTGGCCAGTGCGGAGTTTCAGAATATGTTAGCCAACCGTGCATTTGCCAATATGCTCGCCAACAGGGAGTTTGCTAATATGCTGGCAAGCCGTGAATTTGCCAATATACTTGCTAACCGTTCGTTTGCAAATATGCTCGCCAACAGGGAGTTTGCTAATATGCTGGCAAGCCGTGAATTTGCCAATATGTTAGCCAGTAAGGAGTTTGCCAGTATGCTAGCCAATCGTGAGTTTGCCAATATGCTGGCCAATAGAGAATTCGCTAGTATGCTCGCCAGTCGTGAGTTTGCCAATATGTTAGCCAGCAGAGAGTTTGCCAGTATGCTTGCTAACAGGGAATTTGCGAATATGATGGCCAACAAGGAATTTGCTAACATTCTTGCCAATCAGGAATTCATGAATATGTTGGCCAGTTCTGAATTCGCCAATATGCTTTCCAATCAGGCTTTCGCCAATATGCTGGCCAATGCTGAGTTCAGGAATATGTTTGCGAACAAGGCATTTGCAAATATGCTTGCTAGTATGGAATTCGCCAATATGATGGCTAATCGAGAGTTTGCTAATGCACTTGCCAGCGCGGAATTTGCCAGTATGCTAGCCAATCGTGAGTTCGCAAATATGCTTATGAACCGCGAGTTTGCCAGTATGCTAGCCAATCGTGAGTTCGCAAATATGCTCATGAACCGTGAGTTCGCCAATATGCTGGCTAACCGAGAGTTCGCTAATGCACTTGCCAGCGCGGAATTTGCCAGTATGCTAGCCAATCGTGAGTTCGCAAATATGCTCATGAATCGTGAATTTGCCAGTATGCTCGCAAGTAGGGAGTTTGCAAACATGCTTATGAACCGCGATTTTGCCAGCATGCTAATGAATGCTGAATTCGCCAACATGCTTCAGAGCAGCGAGTTTCAGAACAGGTTCAGGTAAGCTCAAAACCAGTTAATTGCATAGGGAGGAGATGACTTGTAGTCGTCTCCTCCTTATTTTATTTTCTTACCTTCCTAAGGGGATAACCATATGGTTGTAAGACCACTCATTCGAAAGCTTTCATTTATTTCCATTTTTATTATACCAGTATTAGGGTCAGGGAATTCTCTCTTTAAACCGCCACCACTGAAACACGCTCACGCTCCAGGTCTAAAGGTGATCTATTATCATCCTCTTCATGAATACGCCATACCTCACTTGGCTAATTGTTTTATGAATTCCTTCTCCGTACACCAGAAAAGATTTGGTTATGAGCCCCTCGAGGATGTAGTAATTCTTCTTCAGGATTTCGGTGACTACGGCCACGGAGGTGCTGATGCATTACCGACAAATAACGTCAGCCTCGGCATTGGGCCATTCAGTTATGCGTACGAAACAATGCCCGCATATGACCGCTTTAACTGGCTAATGCATCATGAGCTGGTTCATATCGTAACCACCGATATGTCAACGGGCCGAGACAGAACTTTCAGGAGACTGTTTGGAGGCAAGGTTAGTCCGTCTATTGATAATCCTTTGTCCATTTTATATGGTTATCTCACCACACCACGACGCTATTCACCTAGATGGTATCATGAAGGGATAGCTGTGTTTGTGGAAACCTGGATGTCCGGGGGCTACGGCCGGGTGATGGGGGGTTACGATGAAATGGTCTTCAGAACCAAGGTCCGAGATGGTTCCCATATCTATGATATGGTAGGCTTGGAATCGGAGGGGAAAGCCATCGATTTTCAGGTTGGAGTGAATTCTTATCTTTATGGTACGCGGTTCATGAGTTATATGGCTAACACTCACGGACCGGACAAACTTATGGAGTGGGTAACACGTAAACCCGGTAGTGAACCCAACTTTATTTCACAGTTCAAGTTAGTCTATGATGAAAATATCGATGACGAATGGTCACGCTGGATTGAATCGGAACGAGAGTTTCAAAAGAAAAACCTGCAACTTCTTCGACAATATCCACTAACCGCATATCGTCCAATCTCTAAGATGGCTCTGGGTTCTATCTCACGTGTCTACCATGATAAAGAGACAAACCAGCTCATCGCCGGGGTAAGATATCCCGGAAAGGTAGCCCATGTGGCGGCCATAGACTTAGAGGATGGATCAATCAGTAAGATCCACAATATAGAGGGACCTACACTGTTTACTGTTTTTCATTCAGCTTACGACAAGGGTTCGCGAAGACTTTTCTATACCACCGATAACAACCATTGGCGTGACCTGAATGTGCTCGATTTGAACAGCGGTCTGTCCAGGCGACTGGTAGATGATATTCGGGCGGGTGATTTAGCTTTCAATCCTGATGATGAATCTCTTTGGGGTATGCGTCACTCCGACGGCTACTCTTCTCTTATCAGGTTGGAGCCACCTTATGAGGATTACAAGTCAGTGCATGTTTTCGATTTTGGAAATGATCTGTATGATCTGGATATATCACCCGATGGTCAGCATTTGTCGGGGGCGTATGTAGATGCATGGGGACAACAGTTTTTAGTACGATATGAAATTGATTCTTTGATGGCGGGTCAGGTTCTGCCGGACACTCTTTGGTCAAGTGATATCTCGTCTCCAGCTAATTTTGTCTTTTCACCCGATGGCCGCTATCTCTACGGTTCTACCTTTTATACCGGTGTATCGAACATTTTTCGTTATGATACTGAGCTAGATACAATGGAGGTGATAAGTAACAGCGAGACGGGTTTCTTCAGACCTGTTTCGGTTTCGGATGATTCCGTAGCTGTAATGATGTATACCGGGGATGGCTTTCAGCCGGTGCTTATTGCCGATTCCACAATCAATGATGTGAGTGCGGTGAACTACCTTGGCTTTGAGATTGCTGAAAAATATCCAGAACTTTTGGATTGGGAAACCAGTGCCCCCGACCGAAGTGAGGAAGGGCTGGTATCTTATGACGGTAGTTACAGTCCTTTAGCAAATCTTGGCATATCGTCATTTTATCCTGTTGTGCAAGCGTATAAAGATCAAGCCACTCCGGGTATACGAGTTAACTTTCTTTCGAAGCTTGGATTAGCGGGAGCCAATCTAACCGCCACTGTTACCCCGGATAACTCAATACCGTCGGATGAACGGTACCATCTCAATTTTAATTTTCACTATTTCGAATGGAAGTTGAGTGCTGGGATGAATTCGTCGGACTTTTATGATCTTTTTGGACCGACAAAGCGGAGCAGAAAAGGCAACTCACTGAAACTTTCGTTTGGCAAACAGATTAGCCACGAAAAGCCTATTAATCTCGATCTGAGTCTTTCGGGGTACTGGGGTCTGGAAAGACTGCCCAATTACCAAAATATAGATGCCACATTTGACAGGTTCTTCAATGGAAGTGTCAGTCTGTCGGACAGTAAGACGAGAAAGTCTCTTGGGGCAGTTGATGAGGAGCAAGGTTATCGGTGGGATGCCGGAGCCACTGCAAACCTGGTGAACGGGCAGCTTTTTCCACGAGCACACGCCAACCTGCACACGGGGATTATGTTTATTAAACACGCTCCTTTTTGGTTGAGAACCTCAATTGGTAATTCATTCGCTGACCGGGATGATCCCCAAGCAAACTTTGCTAATTTCTATTTTGGCGGATTTGGTAACAACTGGATCGATTTTCGTGGGGTACAGCGTTTTAGAGATTACTACAGTTTTCCCGGTATGGATCTGAACTACATTGGGGGGACAAACTTTGCACGGATCATGGGAGAGTGGATCCTTCCCCCGTTGAGGTTCCGTCGTTTGGGTTCACCCATGTTCTTTTTTAACTGGGCCAGGACCTCAGTTTTCACATCAGGGATCGTTACGAATTTTGACAGTGAAGATCACAAACAGAGTTTTTCAAATCTTGGGGTTCAATTCGATCTCCGGATGGTACTTTTCTCTCACCTCAAATCGACCCTTTCCCTTGGGTTTGCCAAAGCAAGAGATGAACTCACAGGAAAAACATTTGATGAACTGATGATTTCTCTGCAGATACTGGATTAATTCTTTTGAATCTGTTCATAGAGATTGCCGTATCTCTTTTGCCCTCAGTGGCACTTCTTGTGGTATTTATTCTCATGGACAGTTACAAATTGCTGGGAATTAAGGCGGTTGTAATTGCTATTGCTATCGGGGCACTTTCAGCAATTGTTTCCTATTTCGTCAATACACCCATTGTGGAGAACGGCGGTTTCGACTGGGAAACCTACTCCCGCTATGGCGCGCCCCTGGTTGAAGAATTCTTTAAGGGAGCGATCCTCATTTATCTCATCCGGGCCAACAAGATCGGCTTTAATATAGATGCGGCCATATATGGTTTTGCCCTTGGGGCCGGCTTCGCAATTGTGGAGAACCTTTATTATGTGACCGTTTTGGACCAGGATACAAATCTGGGAATTTTTGTTATCCGCGGTTTTGGCACAGCCATTATGCATGGCGGTACTACCACCCTTTTCGGTATTATTTCAAAAACAATGCTAGACAGGAAAATTTGGGGTGAGTGGGGTGGTTTCATTCCGGGATTTCTGACTGCATCTGTTTTTCACTCTTTTTACAACCATTTCTTTTTTAACCCCATTTTGCTTACTGTTATTACCATGGTGACCTTACCTCTGGTGCTTATGGTCATTTTTAAACGTAGTGAAGCATTCCTGCAAAACTGGCTGGGAGTCGGTTTTGACACTGATCAGGATTTGCTGGATATGGTAAACAAGGGTCATGTGAGCGATACAAACGTTGGACAGTATCTTGAGTCTGTAAAAGGGCGGTTTCCAGGGGAAGTTGTCTTTGACATGATTTGCCTTTTAAGGATTCATTTGGAACTTTCCATGCGGGCAAAAGGAGTATTGATGATGCGTGAAGCTGAAATGGATTCAGAACCAGACCCGGACATCCAGGACAAATTCAATGAGCTTCACTATCTTGAAAAGAGTATTGGGACCTCAGGAATGCTTGCTCTCTCGCCGTTTCTACATCAGTCCAGCCAGGATCTGTGGCAGATCCATATGCTCGATCGCGAAATGAAAGGTTAAAGCCCTGAAATGAAGGTTACTTTAACAAGAGCATCTTTCGGACGGCTGTAAAGTTCGTCGCCCGAATTCGGTAAAGATAAATGCCCCCGCTGATGGTATTCCCGCTATCATCCTTCCCGTCCCAACTGACGGCGTGAAATCCACTGTTAACTCTCTTATTCACAAGAGTCTTCACAGGATGCCCAAGTAGAGTATAAATCACAATTTCAACATCACTGTTCTCAGGCAGTATATAGTTGATTGTTGTACCGCTATTGAAGGGATTGGGATAATTCTGTAGAAGGGAAAATTCTAATGGTTGAAGATTTTCACCGGAAACATCCTGGACTTTGTCACTTAAAGTCAACGTGTAGGGCCCGTTTGAGGCTTGAGTATGGACGATACCATCAGTGGCGGAGATGGTCCAGCTTCCTGATATTTCTGAATTTTCTGACCAATCAATAGCGTCATGAAGTACGCTGTAGGTAATGGTTAGGGAAGTGGTGTTTTTCACGCTTGCCACTTTTACACTATCCAGGCCGTTAGAACCCACCCATAGATAAGTGATGTCATCACCTTCCACATCTGACGAAGCTCTCCACGAGAATTCTAGAGAATCACCGATTAATTGATTGGTGATCTTTACGGAGGCGTTGTTCATAGGTTTCTCCAGATCGAATACAGCTGGAGCATCATTTACAGCCGTTACGGTCAGTTTGAAGGAGGTCGATGAAGTGAGACTACCATCGCTGGCAGTGACAGTAATGGTTGACTCACCATTCCAGTTAGCCGCGGGTACAATACTTAATGTATTGCTTGAAATAGAGGTTGTAACTGATTCTGATGTGGAAGATGTAGCAGAGAAAGTTATAGCATTATTTTCCGCGTCGGTGGCTGAGAGCTCAACCGTGCCGGTCTCATCCTCATTAATGGTAAGATCACTGATGGTGGATATTGTAGGGGCGGTGTTGGTAGATGGCGAAGCATTTTTCCGAGCCAACTGGACGACTTGAAGAATCTCATAGTCTGATTTTTTTTGTACAAAAGCCACAGCTGTCATGTTTTTTTTATCCCAGGTGACCTGTGTCATTTCAGAATCATCTTTGGGGAAATAGCTGTTTTTAGGATAATCACCCCTTAGAGCCCACTGGTAAGTCTTTTTCACTGTATCATCTTTAGCCAGGATAAGTGTATCACCACCAAAGTAGGTATTTACCCAGCCGAGAAATACATCATGATGTTCCGTTTCACCGTTAGAACCGTTATAAGCAATAGAATCCATTGTTACGGCAACGAAAAGACGCAAATCCTGTCCAGAAAGATCCTCATCACTGGAAATGGCAAGTTTTATATTTGCAGTTAGACTGTCAAAGGTTGTCCCTTCCAGAGACATGGTAACAGCAGTCTCCGCGTCCCGCATGGCCGTGGCGTCTGTCTTGTATGCTTCGGTGCTTGTGGATGACACTCCATTAATATAGAGGGTGGGTAGATATCCGGGGCTGTAAGGGGCGTCACTGCTCTCAGAGCCGCCAAATCGATAACATACAGGATCTTCGTCGCACTTAGAAGCAAACTCGGGTGAGCCTATGGCATGGTACATAGGATCTCCCCATCCAATAGCATTGGAATGAAAACGAATCAGTACCCAGTTTCCAGCCAGGTCATCCCCAACGTAGTCACTGTGTGCAGGATCGAGATAATGGTCCAACGCCCGGTTGGCCGTAGGGCAGCCGGGTCAGTTGCTGGCCGTGAGCAGCTCACCAAGGGCACTTTTCTTCACTGCTCCCCCAAGGCTCGAGGCTAATATCGCCAGGACCAGGAGAGATGAATAGAAATGTCTTTTATGGATCATTGGGCTCCTTTTGGTAAAAGCAAGAGGGTTATCTCATGAGGATCATTTTCCGGGTTTGGATATAATCACCCGCATGAATTCGATAAATATACACTCCGGAACTCACAGGATTATTATAATTATCTTTTCCATCCCATAAAACTGAATGAAAACCCGAAGACTGGTTTTCATTTACAACAGTACGGATCTTTTGCCCCATAATGTCATAGATGGTCAATGTTACCTGAGCGTCGCCAGCCAGCTGGTAATTGATGGAAGTAACAGGGTTGAATGGATTCGGGTAGTTTTGGTGAAGATCGAATCTATTAGGGAGTTCCGCATTGTCCGTGAGGGACAATACATTTTCATAAATAGTTAGTTCGTATGGGCCATTGCCTGGTGGTACGCAGTACATACCTGCACAGGCTCCTATACCCCATTCCCCTGTCATTTCCGATTCATCAGTCCAGTGGCTAAGCGCGCTCTGGTCCATAGCAGCATAAATATCAGCATATGCTATTTTGGTTTCTGTTGCGTTTTTTACATAAGGAACCTTCAATGCAGCTAGGCCCCAGGTCCCACTGAACTTATACTCGATGGTGTCACCCTCGGCATCTGTGGAAGCCGTCCATTTGAAGACCAGAGTGTCATTGAATGTTTGATCTGTAATCTTTATTAAAGCACCATTCATCGGCTCTGTGAGATCAAATAGTGATGGTGCATCATCTACAGGATATACGGTTAACTTGAAATTGCGACTAACCTTTAGGGTTCCATCATCTGCAAAAACCGTGATCACAGATTCCCCGTTCCAGTCTTTTTCAGGTTTGAGCTTGATTTTTGCAAGCCACTGGGTACTGGAAATGGAATTGCTCTCCTCCACAGTGGCTTCTACAGCGGATGTGTCAGCAGAGACTGAGAATGTTATATTGTCACCATTAGCGTCCGTAACGATGACATTTACAGTACCGTACCTGTCTTCGGCAAATGCCGTGTCATTTACGGCTGAGATAACAGGTGTATTCCCGACTGCGACAGTTGTGAATGTGGCACTGGTTGCTGAGACTGCATTATTTGAGGCGTCTTCTACCGTGGCGCCTATGGCTACATAGACCTTCTTTTCATTATCAAGGTTGCTATCAGGGGCAAGAGTCACAATCTTCTTATCGGAGTCTATGGTGGCGTCAAAGGGGATGTCAGAACCATTGGCATCTTCATATTTAAATGTGATACTAGCGTCCACATTGTCGTCATCCAAGGCACTGTCATCCACGTTGCGGACGGTTTCACTGAAGGTGAGTGTTACCTCTGTGTCCACTGCCACATCTGTGGCTCCATCCTGTGGATTCATGTTCACGGTGGGGGCGTCAGCATCGGCAGTGGTAAATGTGGCGCAGGTTTCGGCAAGAGCGTTGTTTGAATTGTCTTCAACACCATTGACACAGACATAAACTGTTTGTGAGCTCCCAAGACCGCTGCTGGGTGTTACGGTTATAACCTTTTGGGCGGCATCGACAGAAGTTGTGAAAGCGATGGCGTCACCACTGGCATCGGTTTTTTTCAAGGTGACTACTGAATTATCAAGAGCTGAATCATCGGTCTTCCGCACCGGCTCGTTAAAAGAGATCGTTATGTTAGAACTGGGCGCGATCCCTGTTGCGGCATCCGCCGGAACGATGGTGGCTGTAGGCGCCGTGTTATCCACCGTGGTAAAGGTAATATTTACGGGTTGGATGGCATTATCAGCTTCATCCTCCACAGTGGCGCCTATGGCTACATAGACCCTCTGCTCAGCACTAAAATCATTAGTGGGGTTGATGGTAATAAGGGTTTTGTCACTGTTAATGGTCACAGTTTTGGAGATATCATCTCCGGTAGCATCATTCTTCTTCAGGGTGATAAGAGAGCCCACATTGGTGTCATCCAAGGCAGAGTCATCCACGTTACGGATCTTTTCGTCAAAGGTAATTGTAATTTCACTGTTCACAGCAACGCCAAATTGATTATTATAAGGATTGAACGTTAAGGCCGGTGCCGACTTATCTATTCCTGCACCTCTTCTTACCATCTTTACACCCTGGAGTATTGATGGTTCATTTACAATTTGATTATTAACCTTTGCTAGAGCCGTAAAATCCTGAATAAAGGCAAAAATAACCATGTTGTTTGGGTCCCAGGACGTGCCGGTCGGTGCGTCCTGTAAGGTCCAGGAATAGGTGAGATCTACGGGTGTATCTTGTGCTAAAGTGATTTCCTGCCCGTTTTCGCAACCTGCCTCGCACTCAGAAGTTTTATCTCCTACCCAGCCAA
>DTTI01000075.1:14487-67533 GCA_012964825.1 Candidatus Neomarinimicrobiota bacterium | reverse complement strand
GGTGGGTAGTTGGACATTCTTATATCGTCTATGCGCCTCTGATTCGAGGATGCACAACTATTCTTTACGAAGGAAAACCTGTGCGGACACCTGATCCCGGTGCATTTTGGCGGGTAATGTCGGAATACGATGTCAACTGTTTTTTTACCGCCCCTACCGCTTTCCGCGCGGTGAAGAAAGAGGACCCCGAAGCAATGTATAAAGCGAAATATGACCTGTCCTCCTTAAACTCTGTTTTTCTTGCCGGAGAACGGCTGGATCCACCCACTTACGACTGGCTTGCTTCGATTCTCCATTGCCCTGTCATCGATCACTGGTGGCAGACGGAAACAGGGTGGGCCATTTGCTCCAACATGCTGGGAACAGAATTAAAACAGATCAGGATTGGTTCGGCCACGGTGTCGGTCCCCGGTTTTGATGTTCGTATTATGGATGAGGCGGGAAATGAATCAAAGCCCGGGGAGACAGGAAACATTGTGGTGAAACTGCCCATGCCTCCGGGATGTCTCTCAACACTGTGGAACGATGATGAGCGGTACAGAAATTCATACACCTCAGAATTTCCGGGGCACTACCTAACAGGCGACGGCGGTTACAAGGACAAGGACGGATACGTCTTTGTCATGGGCCGCACAGATGATGTTATCAACGTTGCTGGGCATCGCCTCTCAACAGGTGAGATGGAAGAACTCATTGGTGCTCACCAAGCCGTGGCCGAATGTGCCGTAGTAGGAATTGCCGATGAGCTTAAGGGAGAAGTTCCTGCAGGATTCGTTGTTCTAAAAGATGGTTTTGATATCTCGGTCGAAGAATTAGAACCTGAACTGATTCAATCCATTCGATCCAATATTGGTGCTATTGCTAATTTTCGTCAGGCTGCCATTGTTCAAAGACTTCCAAAAACAAGATCAGGGAAAATACTTCGAAAAACCATTCGAACACTTGCTAACGAAGGTGATGCTGCCCTACCATCAACAATTGATGATCCTGCCATTATTAATGAGATCAGGATCGTCATGAAGTCACGTAATATCGGTAATGCTTTTAAATAAGAAAGGAGAATACAATGAATCTAAATACACTCTTCACAATAAATATCCCAGTGGCAGGTATATTTGGCCTCGGATTCATATTGGCCCCAGAGGCAATGCTGGCACCTTATGGCATTTCCGCACATCAGGCAGCTGAATCCGCAATGATGGCTCGCTTTTTCGGTGCATCCAACTTTGGATATGCACTGCTTTTCTGGTTTATGAGGGGTACAGCATCCTCAGATGCAAGAACAGCAGTGGTCAAAGCAACCGCTCTTGGATTTGGAGTGGCTTGTTTGGTCTCTATTTTTATCCAAATGTCCGGTGAAATGGGTCCTCTTGGTTGGTCAACCGTAGCCCTATATGCCATTTTTGCTGCTGCATATGGCTACTTCGGCTTTGGAAAAGGAGCCGAGGCTTAATAAAGGCTATATAACCTGACATACATGATGTGTCAGGGTTTATTGAGGGTCTTCCCTCAGATTAGGGCTGGTAGTTAATCAGGCTAGTTCAAACTGGGCGGGTTCGGCCTCGAAACTGTCTTTACAGCCTCCGCAGCAGAAATAGTACATCTCATCGTTGTGCTCTAGAGAATATTCGGAGGTGGCAGGATTGACCGTCATGCCGCAAACTGGGTCCTTTATTTCTGAAGTCAGACCAGAGTCTTCCTTAACTTTCTCGGCCAAGCTATCTTCTCTGGTCACCTGAACAATCTCGGCAAGGATTGAGACCGCAATTTCCTCCGGTGTAACTGCACCAATGTCAAGACCGGCAGGAAATTTGATCTTGTCCATATCTTCAGGGGAGAATCCAGCTGTCACTTCCCCCCCCTTTTTCCTACTGGCGATAAAGAAAATATGAAGAGCATCAGTTTTAATCGCAGCTTTCAGGGCTTTTATATCACCTTCTCCCTGGGTCGCCACTATAGCTACAGAACGACCTGGAGGAGATTGAAACTGTTCTTCAAGCTGAATACCTTTAGTCATCTCTATCTCGGTTACTCCAGCCCCGAAAAGATGAATATCAAAATCCATGACATATGCCATCCGAGCAAGAGCAGTGGCTGTGGGAGTCGACCCGTATATCAAAAGTTTAGTCACAGGAAGTATCGGTTCAATGTGCAGTTCAAGTGTACCTCCACTCTCACAGGTCAGCAAGACCTCTTTTACATAATGATTCGGTGAAGTGTCGGGTTGTGGTGTAACCCTAAGGATAGTGGACCTACCTGTATTCAGGCATTTCAGTGCTTCTTCAACCACCACTTCCTTGGAACATCCACCACCGATCCATCCTTCCATTTTGCCGTCCCCAGTGATAATAGCCTTTGCCACTGGTTTGGCTGAAGTAGGGGCAGAAGCGTTGATTACAGTAGCGAGGGCGAATGGTTTCCCTTCCTTATCTAATTCAGCGGCCCGTTGTATCCAGTTTAACTTCACGAAAAAGTATACATAATATTGCCCATTTGGGCGAGAGACTATTTCTCAGTCTTCTTTTTCACCGAGTCTACCAAGCGACCTGCTGCCCCCTTGATGGCAGCACCTGCGACTGAAAGTCCGCTTAATGCTTGATCACCTTCATTCAGAGCCGCACCAGCTGTACTTAAAGCATCCCCCTCCAACTTCCCTCGTAGAGAAGTAGCAAACTGATCAAACAGTTGATTAGAAACATCTTCGATCATGCGGGAACCAAACTGGGCCAGCATTCCCTGTATGGTAACTGTGGAGTCACCGTTTACTTCGGTCGTATGGTTATCAGTTGCGGTCAGTGTTCCAACCAGTTCCATGGTGGCTCCGCCCTTTCCTTTCGTGTCAGTTCCTTTGCCTTCAATCTCGATGGTGTAGGAATTGGCATCCATATTCCGAATGGTTGCTTCACCCCGGTAACTCGATTTTATAGGACCTACTTTCACAGTGAGCATAACGGCATGTTTGTTATCCCCGAGATCTTCAGAATATTGAGCGCCAGGGACACAGGCACAAACTTTCTCGATATTAGTCATGAAGTCCCAAACGTCCTGAATGGACGCAGCAACAGAGAAGTTCTTTTCCATTTTAATCTTCATATGAAACTCTTATTTAGGACTCTAAGCGTTAGCGCTCTGAATTGCTTGCCAGACCTTCTCTGGCGTGAGTGGAATATCCAAATGCCTCACACCAAGATGCGACAGGGCATCCACTACAGCATTAGCAATAGCAGGCGGTGCACCAACAGTTGCTGATTCACCAACCCCTTTAGCACCAAGAGGATGATGAGGTGAAGGAGTTACCGTTTTATGTGTCTCCCAGTGGGGTGTTTCTACTGCAGTGGGAACAAGATAATCCATGAAACTGCCCCCAGTAATATTGCCTTCATCATCATAGCTGATTTCTTCATAGAGAGCAGGTGCCAATCCCTGAGTAAGGCCCCCGTGGATCTGACCATCAACAATCATGGGATTGATAATGTTTCCACAATCATCAACCGCCACAAACCTACGCACCTTTACTACACCAGTATCCGAGTCAATATCCACCACCGCAATGTAACTGCCAAAGGGATAAGTCATGTTAGGCGGATCATAATAATGAGTTGCCTCCAGTCCAGCTTCTAATCCCTGCGGGTGATTGGTATAAGCTGCAAAAGCTATATCCTGAATTGTAACCGATTTGTCCGGAACGCCTTTCACCGAGAATTTACCAACTTCCCATTCCAAGTCATCTTCAGCAGTTTCCAACAAGTGTGCAGCAATCTTCTGGGCCTTATCCTTGATTTTTCTACAGGCCACAGCAGCAGCAGCCCCTGCTGTAGGTGTTGAACGACTGGCATAAGTCCCTAGACCATAGGGTGCTGTATCGGTATCCCCTTCTTCAACAGAAATATCTGTATGAGGAATACCTAATTCTTCTGCGATGATCTGAGCATATGTTGTTTCATGCCCCTGACCTTGGGATTTCGTGCCGAATCGGGCCATGACTTTACCAGTGGGGTGAATTCGTATTTCGGAACTATCAAACATCTTTATCCCAAGAATATCAAAATCCTTGGAAGGACCCGCTCCCACAACTTCAGTAAAAGAGGAGATCCCAATTCCCATCAATTCACCCTTTTTACGTTTTTCGGCCTGTTCTTTGAGTAGCTGATCATAGCCTATCTTTTCCATGGCCAACTTCAGAGCTGCATGGTAATCCCCACTATCATATTCCCACCCCATAGGTGATTTATAAGGAAAAGCATCTTTCGGAATGAAATTATTCATTCTGATTTCAGCCGCATCCATCCCTAATTCATCAGCAACCAGGTCCACCAGACGTTCGATAGCATGCACAGCTTCTGTAACACGAAAAGAGCATCGGTAGGCTATTCCCCCTGGCGGTTTATTAGTGTACACACCATCAACTTCAACGAAGGCGTTCTTAAAATTATAAGAACCTGTACAGATCGAGAACATTCCAGCAGGAAACTTAGATGGATTCGCCGCTGCATCAGCATAACCATGATCTGCTAGTGTCTTAATTCGCAATCCGTTTAATGTACCATCTTTATCTGCTGCTATCTCACATGTCATATGATAATCTCTGGCAAAAGAATCTGCCTGCAGGTTTTCTCGACGATCTTCAATCCATTTTATAGGTAGACCTGTCACCACAGATGCTGCGATAGCGATCACATAACCAGGATAAATAGGAACCTTACCGCCAAACCCGCCGCCAATATCCGGTGCAATGATGCGGATCTTATCTTCCTGTAGTCCAACATGTCCGGCTACCAGAGCCAACACTGTACGGATAGCATGGGGTGCCTGTGTAGTCATCCAAACTGTCAGTTGGCCGGTAACGCTGTCAAATTCTGACACACAGCCGCAGGTTTCGATGGAGGCAACATGAATGCGAGGAAGGTAAATATCTTTTTTGACTGTAACGTCTGCATTTTTGAAGATTTCATCTGTTCCTGACTTATCCCCTGCTTCCCAGTGGAAAATATGGTTATTTTCCTGCCCTTCCTTATCATCCCGTATAATAGGTGCATCAGGATCGTTAGCTTTATGAGGGTCTACAACAACTGGTAGAGGTTCGTATTCCACTTCCACCAGTTCCACTCCGTCCGCGGCGCTGTAGCGGTCCGTGGCAACCACAGCAGCTACTTCCTGGGATTGGTAACATACCTTTTCTATCGGTAAAACCATCTGGGTGTCGGACATAAGTGTCGGCATCATATGGAGATTGTATTCCTTGAGAGTTTCTCCAGTAATCACAGCAGCAACACCGGGGTGTGCCAGCGCTTTTTCCGTGTTAATACTTTTAATTTTTGCATGTGCATATGGACTGCGAACAATGTCCATAAAAACCATTCCTGGTCGCACGACATCATCTACATAATTACCCTGTCCACGAATGAATCTTGGATCTTCCTTTCGCTTAACGGAGTGCCCCATTCCTCCAACTTCGGGTGACGTTTTACATTTTGCCATTACTTTGCTCCTTGTTCTGCGGGTGTTTCTTGAAGTTTTTTCGCAGCGTACTGTACCGCCTTTACAATGTTTTGATAACCGGTACAACGACACAGATTCCCTGATATACCCCAACGAATGTCATCTTCCGTCGGGTTTGGATTCTTATCGAGGAGATGCTTGGATGACATGATCATGCCTGGTGTACAAAAACCGCACTGCAAACCATGCTCTTCCATGAATCCCTCCTGCAAAGGATGAAGAGCTTCTCCTTCCATTCCTTCAATGGTTGTTACTTCAGCTCCATCTGCCTGGACTGAAAATACCGTACAGGATTTAACAGCTATTCCATCCAGAAGCACGGTACAAGCACCGCAGTGGGTCGTGTCACATCCAATGTGAGTGCCAGTTAAGCCACAGTTGTCTCGAATTAAATGAACTAAAAGTAGTCGATCTTCGACTTCAGCGGTTCTGGCCTCTCCGTTAATTGTTACAGTAATTGATCGTGTTGCCATATTATTTCTTTCCTTCGGCTCTTGTTTTTGCCTTATCAATTGCTCTTGTGGTCATGGTTTTTACTATAGCCCGTTTAAATTCTTCAGAACCCCGATGATCACCAACCGGTTGGGCAGCGTCAGCAGCCAATTGGGCAGCCTCAGCAATGTTATTCTCATCCAGTGGTTTACCTATCAGTGCTTCCTGGGCTTGCGTAGCACGAACGGGTGTCGGCCCAACATTTGTAAGGGCAATACCTGCATTGGAACAATTCCCTTCGCCGTCAACAACTAATGATACCGCAACACCAGCGATTGCATAATCACCAACTTTTCTTTCCAGTTTCAAATAAGCTGCACCGCACATGCCATCTGGTTCTGGTATTCGTATCTCCATTAAAATCTCGTTGTGACTTAAGGCAGTCATTAGCGGACCCACAAAAAATTCATCAATAGCTACGGTCCGTACACCATCAGTCATTGGAGCACTGGGACCTTTTACCACAACTTCTGCATTCATGGCCATCATGGTGGCTGGATGGTCATTCGCAGGATCTCCATGGGCAATATTGCCTCCAACAGTCGCTTTATTCCTAACCAGGGGATCGGCAATCACTTTCGAAGTGTCCTTGAGAATGGGATACTTCTCAGCGATTAAATCCGACTCTTCCAGCTGAGCTTCAGTGACCATGGCACCGATTTTAAGATAACCACCCTCCTCCTTGATATAGTCAAGACCTTCAAGGCCATTGATATCCACAAGATGTGTCGGCTCTGCCAACCGAAGTTTCATGAGTGGAATAAGACTGTGACCACCTGCAAGAACCTTGGCGTCGTCACCTAGTTCATTCAGCAATCCAACAGCATCTTCCAAAGTTTCTGGTTTATGGTAATCGAAGGATCCGGGAATCATAACTGATGCTCCTTCTTTTTTTGAAGTTATTTGTGTGAGCTTGTTGACCTATCAACATAACTCTTATCTCACTCGCGCCAACAAATTGTAGTTAGGATAGGCATGAAAGTCAAGGTATTTCACCACGTTGGTTTTCTAAACGCTTTGAGTTATTTTCCTAGCCATGAAGGTGAGAATCCCTAAATCAATTGATGCGGTGCATGATAAGCTTAGCAAACACAACTATATTTCTGACAGATCTCTTAGTACATCCATATTTCTCATGATGAAAATGGGAAAACCCATTTTCTTGGAAGGGGAGCCGGGTGTGGGCAAGACGGAAGTCGGTAAAGTAATGGCAAAAATGATGGGAACTGAACTGATCCGCCTCCAATGCTATGAAGGCCTTGACGTTCATAATGCCATTTACGAGTGGAATTACTCCAGGCAGATTCTCCAGATTCGCCTTATGGAAGCAGGCGGTGAAAAAGATAAGGAGAAATTAACAGCCGAAATTTTCGGCTCAGAGTTCCTTATCAAAAGGCCACTTTTGCAAGCCGTGGACTATGATAAGAAGGTTCCCCCCGTTCTTCTCATTGATGAACTGGACCGAGCCGACGAAGAATTTGAAGCTTTTTTGTTGGAGATCTTGTCAGACTTTCAGGTTACCATTCCGGAGATCGGCACCATTACCGCCAAGCAGCGACCTTTTGTGGTCATCACCTCGAACAGAACACGGGAAATTCACGATGCCCTGAAACGGAGATGTCTCTATCACTGGATCGGGTATCCCTCTGCAAACAGGGAATTCGAGATAGTCAGGCGGCGGATTCCGGATGTAAACGAAAAGTTGGGGAAACAGGTGGTAACCTTTGTTCAGGCCGTTCGTGAAAAAGACTTCTACAAACTCCCCGGTGTAGCTGAAACCATTGACTGGGCCAACGCTCTCATGCAATTGGGGACTACCGAACTGTCTACGGAAATAACGGAAGATACCCTGGGAACACTTCTCAAATATCAGGACGATATCGAAAAGATGAAGGGTGAAGTGACCCAAGGTCTTGTCCAGCGAGCTGTGGCTGAAGCTGATATGATTTCAGCCTGATTCCGAAGCGTTGGATTTTCTTTTGCGGTCATAAATCTCTTCAACTGTAATGACAGAATCATCAACAACTGCTGAATCACACCTTCATGACGCCATCGCTAGTTTCGGCCGGTTTGTCCGACAGGCGGGGTGTGATCTGGGAACTGGTGAAATCATGAACGGAGTACAGGCTGCCTCCTGCGTCGATATCACCAACCGGGAAGATTTTAAGAGTGCCTTGCGTACTACCTTCATCACTTCCCACAGGTTTATTCCCGTTTTTGATCAGCTCTTCGATCTCTACTGGCGAAACCCGGACAGGTTGGAGAATGTTTCCGATATCCTTCGGAAACTCTATGAATCACGGTTAGCTCAGGCTGAACTGGAAAGTATGAAGCAGCAGGCGGAACAGATGAAAGAGAGACGCCTCGATTCATTTCAACCAACAGAGGAAGGCAAAGAAGACCAAGAGCACGAAAATAAGACATTTGATCTTTTTATGTACAGCCCTGCGGAAATACTGCGGGAAAAAAGGTTTGATGCCTATACGGAAGAAGAGTTGAAAGAAGCGAAAGAGTTTTTGAACAGATGGCGCTGGGAGTTTGGTGAACGGCGCCTTCGCAGACTGAAACCGGGAAGAAAACGACACCGACTTAACCTTCGAGGTACAATTCGAAATAACATCTTTCCCACGCAGGATTTTGTTGAGTTGGCTTGGCGCCAGCAAAAATGGAAACCGAGACCACTCATTATTCTTTGTGATATCAGCGGTTCCATGGAGACTTATACGAGAATTCTTATGCATTTTATCTTTACTCTCCACGCCATCAACCCTAGGCTGGAGGCTTTCACATTCGGGACACGGCTTAACAGAATCACCCACACTCTCCGCCATAAAGATGTGGAGGATACCATGGATATTTTAGCCAACTCCATAAAGGATTGGTCAGGAGGAACACGAATCGGTGAAACAATTGAGACATTCAACTTGCTCTGGGCGCGGCGGGTCCTCGGTAGCGGTGCGGTGGTACTGGTCATCAGTGACGGTTGGGATACTGGTGACGTTGATAAACTAGAGAAAGAGATTGACCGCCTACACAGGAGCTGTCACCGACTCATCTGGCTCAACCCCAACCTGGGCTATGACGATTTTCAGCCCCTGACTCGAGGCGTTCAGACTCTGCTTCCTCACGCCGATGATTTTCTCCCCATTCATAATCTAAACAGCCTGGTGGACCTGGGGAATGTTCTGGCGACACTCAACAGCCGGCGATCCGCATCAACAGTACCTGTCTACGCATGAGAATATCAGCCACAGTCATGGCTGCGGGACAATCTACCCGCATGGATAACACAAACAAGTTGCTTTTGACCATTGATGGTAACCCTATGGTCAAACGAGTCTGTGAATCAGTTCTGGCCACAGGTTTTGATCCTGTTGTAGTGGTGACTGGTTTTGAAAAAGATAAGGTTGAAGCAGCTTTGAATAAGCTGGAGCTTCAATTCACCCACAACAGTCACTGGGCTGATGGCATGGCGACCTCTATCTTTTCCGGTTTGGTGGCTCTTCCAGATAACACCGATGGTAACCTCATTGCACTGGGAGATATGCCCTTTGTGTCTGTTGAAACACTGGAAAAATTGAAAAACAGTTTTATTTCTCACGAGGGAAAGCACATAATCTACCCTAAGCATGACGGCCGGCAGGGAAACCCTGTACTGTTCCCTCAAAAATATTTTTATGAGATAATGTCCTCCACCGGAGACAGGGGCTGCAAAAGAGTATTAAGTAAATATCCCGACCATGCCGTTCCCGTTCCAATCGATTCAAATGAAGTGATCCTTGATTGTGACACAAATGAGGACTACCTTAAATTGAAAGATTATTCCGAGGAGTTAAATGTCCAGACATAAGGATCTTTTTGATAAAATTGGGGAGTTGGAAGCGGCTGACACCCCTTACGGTCTTGCCACTGTGTTCATGGTACAGGGTTCTTCCTCAGGGAAAGTAGGCGACAAAGCGCTCTACGATGCAAACGGTCGACGAATTATCGGTTACATCGGCGGCGGCTGTATCGAAAATCGCGTGGCGGCCACGGCTCAGGAAGCCATTGCAGAAGGTAAACCAAAAACTGTTAACATAGATTTGGACAGCGATGAAATGGGGATGGGCATCCCTTGTGGAGGATATATGTCAGTAATTGTAGAACCTCAGTTAAAAGTGCCCACCTTGCTGGTGCGAGGAATGGGACGGGCGGTGGAGGTGCTGTGCCAGATAGCGCACACCCTCAATTTCAAGGTGGTAATTCAGACACCTGAAGAAGAAGTGGAACGGTACCCGGATGTCGATAAGATTATCACCGATCCACTGGAGATGGACGATATCGATTTTGATGTGAATTACTTTGTTCTTGCCACACACCATCGGGACGACGATAGAATATCATGCGAGGCCATTAAGCGGGGCATCCCATTTGTAGCGGTGGTGGCCAGTGGGAAAAAAACGGGCATCATCATTGATTATCTCCGGGAAAACGGTATAACCGATAAAGATCTGGAGCGATTCCACGCCCCGGCAGGACTTGACTTGGAGGCAAAAACAGCGGAAGAGATCGCCCTGAGTATCCTGTCTGAAATGGTAATGCATCGCAACGGCGGCACGGGGCATCCTTTGAGAAGCGTGTCCGCGGTTGAATCTGAGAAAGAAACATCCTAATGGCCACTGAACATGTCCACACCAGTAAGATAAAGATCTACCGGGATGAGAACTTGGTTCGCCGGGCTTACATTGAAGGATTCGACGAGCCTGCCATTTTTGGTGTTCATACCAACATCAAGGATTTCTACGGAGTGGAGCCAAAGGAGGAGCACCCCGCCACTTTGGATTATATTATCGCCGGAGCCGCCGGTTGACTAACGGGCACCTTTGGTAGCGCGCTGGAAGCGCGTGGAGTTCAAAGTTCCCCAAACAGACTTTGGTCAGATGTGGAAGGTGATATTGATGCTGTAGACGGCGTTTTAAGGATCACAAAAATCCGCGTAGCCTATCATTTGAAATGTTCAGATGATCAGATGAATGCCGTGAACCGTGCCTATAAGCACCATCCGGTAAAATGCCCTGCTTATATGACCTTCCGGGACGCCATCGATTTTACTTTAAGTCTCGAAACTGAATTAGAGTAGGCACTGACGCTACTTACGCCCTTCAACCAGCGCATCCACCACGGAAGGATCGGCCAAGGTTGATGTATCACCCATTTTGTCAACATCTCCTTCAGCAATTTTCCTCAAGATTCGCCGCATGATCTTCCCGGAGCGGGTCTTGGGCAGGGCCGGTGTAAACTGGAGCTTGTCCGGCTTGGCATGAGGACCAATTTCCTCTGTCACACTCTTCAAGATATCTTCATAGATTTCATCACTCTCATCCACACCTGTCATAAGGGTAACAAAACCGTAAATTCCTTGACCTTTGATATCATGGGGGAATCCCACCACAGCAGCTTCGGCAACTCCGTTAGCTTTTCCTATGGCTCCCTCCACTTCCGCCGTACCGATGCGATGACCTGACACATTCATGACGTCATCCACCCTACCCGTAATCCAGTAGTAGCCTTCCTCATCCCGCCGGGCGCCGTCACCGGTAAAATAGTAACCGGGATACATTTTGAAGTAGGTATCGATGAATCTTTTACGATCGCCATAAACCGTTCTCAACTGCCCAGGCCAGGAAGCTTTAATGGCCAGCAGTCCGGAAACATCATTTCCTTCAATTTCTTTTCCGTTTTCTTCTAAAAGAACCGGTTCAACACCAAAAAAAGGCAGCGTTGCGGAGCCGGGTTTGGTTGGTGTGGCCCCGGGAAGAGGGGTTATGAGAATACCGCCTGTCTCCGTTTGCCACCAGGTGTCCACAATGGGACATTTTTCCTTGCCCACCACGGAGTGATACCACATCCACTCTGGTTCTTTGATTGGTTCACCTACCGTGCCCAGCAGTCGCAGGGATGACAGGTCTCGTGAAGTGACGTGGTCGTCACCTTCTTTCATGAGTGCCCGGAGTGCGGTGGGGGCGGTATAAAACAGGTTTATCTTATGTTTCTTAACAATGTCCCAGAACCGGCCAAAATCCGGGTAATTGGGAACCCCTTCAAACATGACGGTAGTGGCGCAATTAGCTAGAGGACCGTAAACAATGTAGGAGTGGCCCGTGATCCAACCGATATCCGCTGTACACCAGAAAATATCTTCCGGATGATAATCAAAGATCAGTTCATGCGTATAGGACGTGTATGTGAGGTATCCCCCTGTCGTGTGAAGAACCCCCTTCGGCTTTCCGGTTGAGCCGGAGGTATAGAGAATAAAGAGAGGATCTTCAGAATCCATGGGCTCAGGCGGGCATTCGGCATCGGCTTTGTCCATCTCTTCATGCCACCAGAAATCACGCCCACTCTCAAAATTGACATCGGCGCCGGTACGCTTCACGACAAGCACCGTCTCAATGGACGGCGTCTGCGCCACAGCTTTATCAGCGTTAGCTTTCATTGGGATGTCCGTTTTGATCCCCCGCACACCCGTATCTTGCGTAATAAGTATTTTGCAGGCAGAATCGTTGATACGGTCTCTCAGCGAATCTGCACTAAAAGCACCAAACACAATAGAATGAACGGCACCGATCCGGGTACAGGCGAGCATGGCGATGGCCAACTGAGGCACCATCTGAAGATAAAAGCAAACCCTGTCTCCTTTTTCTATCCCATTATTTTTGAGCACATTGGCAAACTTCTTTACTTCAGACAGAAGTTCTGAATAGGTGAAGGTTTGGTCTTCATTGGGATCATTCCCTTCCCAAATGATGGCAGGTCGGTCGCCGTGACCACCATCCACATGCCGGTCGAGGCAATTCTGGCTCACATTCAGCTTACCGTTCTCAAACCAGCTGATATTACCATCCACAAAATCGAAGGCCCGGACATTACTCCATTTTTCGCTCCAGTCCAGTCTCTCAGCCTTGTCCGCCCAAAAATCTTCGGGATTATCGATGGACTGTTTATACAGTTCATGGTACTGGTCCATGGAACTAATATGCGCATTTGAGGCAAAAGAACCAGGAGGTGGAAATTTGTTGTTAATCATTATTTACACCCTTGAGATCAGTTAAAGAATCACCCCGTTATAATTTACACAGATCGCCGCTGCCCATCCACTTTCAGCATTCATGACTGGTGGCCTCTTTTGTCCCATCAGGATAGACAGCCCACTTCCAGATGGGTACCCGTTTCTTCAGTTCCGAAATAAACCAGGAGAGTGCATCCAGCGATTCTTTTCGGTGGGGAGCCCAGATAGATATATGCAGAGAGGATTCTCCTACGGGCACTTCACCCTCCCTATGGCGGCAAAGCAGATCGTGAATGGGGAATTTCTCCACCGTTTCTTTGGCCAAAGCTTCCAGTTCCTCACCGGCCATTCCCTCGTACTGTTCATATTCCAGTGCGATGATGGGTTTGCCGTGCTCTGTCTTTCTCACCCGACCATTGAATACAACCTCAGCTCCTTCACTGGTATGATTGTTTTCACTAGGGAACGGATCGATTTTTCCCTGAACGATTTCTGTCTTAATCATGTTGTTTTTTATCCCCCTTGGACTGGAGGAATCAGTGCCACCTCATCACCGTTTTTCAGGGCAATAGGTTCAGGCATATATTTTTTGTTGACTGCTACTCTCAGAGTTATTCCATGAAGGTTGTCCCCGGCCATTTCGCGAATTTTATTTTCAACGGTGGATGTATCAGCGTCGTCTTCCAACTCCAGATTTACAGTTTCTTTTCCCAACGCCTCACGAACATGAGAGAAGCAGCGAACGGTCACCTGTAGACTCATACGTTAAGTTCGATTTGCTCCATGGTGTGGCTGAGACCGTTGTAAAGCAACAGCTTTCCCGATAGGTTGGGCGTAATTCCCAGGATAACCTTGATCGCCTCCAATGCCTGAATGCTTCCAATAATTCCTGGTAACATCCCTGGAACACCATCGTCACTGCATGAGCCGCCATCAGTAACACTCTCTGGGAAAACGTCAGCATATGAAGGTCCACCGTTGAAATGAAAAACAGAGACTTGGCCTTCAAACTTGTAGAGTCCGCCGTAGATGAGAGGAATAGACTTTCGGAAACAATACTGATCCATTACTCTGCGTGCGGCAATGGTGTCTGTGGCATCCAGCACCACATCGCTTCCGGCCAGCAATGTCTGGCAATTCTTTTCCGAAAGAAATGTGTGATGTGATTCCACGTTACAGTCAGGATTCAGCCCGGATAGAGCCTCAACCGCCACATCACTTTTTGGATCGCTTATACGGTCTGATCTGAAGAGAGGCTGGCGTTGGAGATTGGTGAGGTCCACCACATCGCCATCAATAAGGCAAAGTTTCCCCACTCCGGCTGCGGCAAGATACTGAGCGGCAGGACATCCCAACCCTCCGATACCTACAATAGTTACCTTGGATTCGAGAAGCCTACGTTGACCTTCTTCACCAATTTCTGGCAGAACCATCTGCCGGCTGTACCGAGACAGATCACGTTCATCTTTTTTGTAGGCGTTCCACGCCTGAGCACCGCCGATGAGATTGTACACCTCATCCGGATCCTCTATTTCAATCCACCGCTGTGTAATAATTCCGAACTGACAGATAAGAACCGTTGTCGTCTTCAACTTTTCCGGGGACAGTTGGTCAAGATCTGTCTCCAATGTCTCAAGTTCTCTCAAGGGCCACTGTTTCCGCTGGTCCTCACGGCGAACATCCACAACTTCAACCTTGCGGCTCCCGTCAAGCCACTGGGCCAACTCTTTAGCTGAAATATTCATTGTAATTCGCTCCATGGAAGGAGCCGGGCTGTAATTTCTTGACCGGATTTGAGAGGACCTTCTCCTCGGGGTGATTCCAGAATAGCGTTGGCCATAAGAGCAGAGGTAAACATATGGGAACCGTACTTGCCGGACGGTTTTGCCACCATCTCCCGGCCGTCCATTTCAACATGCCCTAAAAGGTAGCGCCGTTTCTCTGTTTCCCGTGGGAAAGACTCAACGAGTCGGGCAGTTACTTTATTTATTGGTATTAAACCCATAAACCTTTCACAGGTGGGCCACACATATTCCATAAAACAGACAAAGGAGGAAACGGGATTGCCCGGCAGTCCAAATATCAGTGTCTCTTCTGATTCTCCGAAAAAAAAGGGGCGTCCCGGTTTTTGTGCCACTTTCCAGAAATATTCCTTCACGCCCAACTCTAGGAAAACATCCCGGACATAATCGTGTTTCCCCATGGAAACACCACCGGAGGAGACTATGAGGTTACTTTTTTCCATGGCTTCCGACAGGAAATCCTTCAGTGACTCGCGGCTGTCTTTCAACACACGCTGCATGGCTACCAGAGTGCCAACACGTTCTGAAAGTTCGGCGAAGACGTGAAGATTGGAATTGTAAATCTGGCCCGGTTTCAATTCTTCCCCCGGTTCAATCAACTCATCTCCTGTAGCAAATAAGGAAATGTTAGGTCGACGGTAAACTTCCAGCTCCCCGAAACCGAAAGTAGCAGCAACACCGATCTCGCCGGCACCCAGACGGTTACCGGGGCGAATAAGTGTCTCTCCTTCAGCAATTTCTTCTCCACCATAGCGAATATTTTCACCATCCGTCGCCTCCCGGAAAACCTCAACACAACGGTTATTGCTAAACCCGCTGCTCTCTTCCACCACCACAACAGCGTCTGCCCCTTCGGGAATGGGAGCTCCTGTCATAATCTGGCAACATTCACCCTTGCCGATGACGGTGTCGGCTGAACTACCGGCAGGAATAACACCTTTCATTGAAAGTGTGACTGGCAAATCAGCTGATGCGCCTATCGTGTCTCTCGCGCGGACAGCAAAACCGTCCATGGCGGTGTTGTCGAAACGGGGTTGAGGGAAGGTGGCCACTATCTCACGAGCAAGAACTCTCCCTGTAGCATCATTAACCTTAACAGTCTCGATTTCCGGCCTCCGAATCCGGTCTTGAATAATCTTGTGAGCTTCAGCGACTGATATCATGGCCACAGCCCAACAAGACCCAACACTCGGCGGAGGGCGGCAACCACAAGGACCACTACCAAAAGACGGCGAATCATCTGGTCTGAAGCATGGTTGGCACCAAAGCGAGTACCCAAGAATCCACCAATAAGAACAGCCACAGCAAACTGGATGATCAAATCACCATCCAATTGGACTTGGTCTGATATAAAAGCACCCGTCAAGCCCGCCAGAGAATTGACAAGAATAAAGAAAGCACTCACAGCAGCAGTCTCTTTAGCTGTAGCCCAACCTTTGAGGATAATAAGGGGGGAAAGAAAAATACCGCCTCCCACACCAACAAGTCCCGACAAAAATCCAAGCCCCGCCCCAACACCAAGGCTGACAACCATCGACGGTGATTTCTGAACTTGACTATTGCTCTTGACTGACATCATAAGTCGCCAGGCAGCCCACAAAAGGGTTAGAGAAAGAAGCGTGTCAAAAAGCCAATTGATAATCGGGAGGTAAGCCCCCAGGTATGCGAACGGTATAGACGTCAAGACAAACGGCAGTATCAGCTTCATATTGAAATATCCTTGCCGGCCGTAGTGATAAAGCCCCAAGGAAACAACCACAAGGTTGAGGACGAGAGCGTGAGGTTTCAACCAGACCGCACCGTAAGACGCAAAAATTGACAGAGATAGGACAGCCAGATATCCTGAAGCACCGCCGTGACCCACAGAACCGTACAGTGCAGCAATAACCGCCAGTGAAAAGAGAAGTCCGATCTGGAATTCCATATTTAGTGTCGTTTTCCCTCTATCATTGGGAACACATGAAGGAAATCCGGAATGAGTACTGTAAGTGCATCCTTCGACGCACCGGGACTGCCCGGCAAACAAATGACAAAGGTGTTACCAATCCGGCCGGCCAGAAGCCTGGAAAGCATGGCTGTCGGTGTTTTAGATCGGCCGTAGCTGTGAAGAGCCTGTTCAACACCGGGCAGTCGCTGCGAGAGCATCGGCTCTATGATGTCGATGGTAATATCATAGGGCCCTACCCCGGTTCCGCCGGAGGTGACCACAAGTTCAAAATTCTTTGAAATGAGATCATTCATAACTGTCTTTAACTGCTCGCTGTCGTCGGGAATCACCTCGGTGTGGTCAATTTTGCATCCGTTTTTGGACAGCCCTTGTTCCAATATTTTACCGGAGGTATCCTCACTTTTTCCTTCATGGACCGACTGGGAGAGAACCAGAACGGCCGTTTTGACAGAGTAATCGGTTCGATGTTCACTTTTGCCGCCCTTTTTCTCCAACAGATGAACGTCCGAAATGACCATGGTCTTATCCACAGCCTTGCACATATCGTAAATGGTGAGTGCTGCTACACTAACCGCTGTAAGCACCTCCATCTCAATTCCTGTTGCTTCTTTTGTTTTTGCTACTGCTTTAATGAGAATATGGTCCCCCTCAGGCTCAAACTCAATATTAACCCAGGAAACATTCAAGGGATGACATAAAGGGATAAGATCGGATGTTTTTTTCGCCGCCTGGATACCGGCGATTTTGGCGGTGGTCAGAACATTGCCTTTGGGAAGTTCATTTTCAAGAAGCAACGCCAGAGTCTCTTTTTTCATGCTGATTTTGCCTTCAGCTCTGGCTGTTCTCTCGGTAGCTGGCTTATCAGTAACATCCACCATTTCCACATCGCCTTTTTCATCTAAATGAGAAAATTTGATCAATTCATCCTCCGATCTTTGTCATACTTTCCCTGCCGTGGTCTTCCTGTCTTTGGGCTACCCACCCGTCTTCCGGCTTCATCCACATGGCACGACGGATCACCTTACCAATCTCCACGTCGTTAGCACCGTTCCGAATAAGTCCCTTCAGATCAAATTCATCATCTGAGTAGAGACAGTTCCTGATCTTCCCATCGGCTGTAACCCGAATACGGTTGCACTCACCGCAAAAGCTGCGGGTAAAGGCGGGGATAATTCCCACTTTACCGGCATAACCGGGCACTTTGAATAAACTGTGTTCCGTGGCTGTACCGGAATCGGGTTCAATTCCTGGATGGAGACGGCGAATTTCTTTTTCGATAAGCTCAGCACCGAAAAATTTTCCCGTCTTCCAGATCTGGTGAGCGTCAAAGGGCATCAATTCGATGAATCGAACTGTCAGAGGTTTTTCCCGTGTCAGTTCAATAAAGTCTCCGATCTCCCTGTGGTTAAAATCCCGCATGAACACAACATTTATTTTCACGGATCGAAATTCCAAAGAGAGGGCAAGGTTTAGCGCATCTATTACTTTCTCCACCCCTTCTCGTCGGGTAATCTCTACAAATTTTTGATGATCTAGAGTATCCAGGCTGATGTTGATGCCCGTTAGTCCCGCATCCAGAAGAGGTTTTGCCACTTTTTCCAGCAACAAGCCGTTTGTGGTAAGATGGACTGATTTGACCCCCGCATTTGCTGCAAAACCCACAAGAGAAACAATATCTTTATGGAGAAGGGGTTCACCCCCCGTAAATCGGATTTTTTTTACCCCACTTTCGACCAGGATGGATATTAATCGATTGATTTCATCTGTTGTGAGGAGATCTTTTTGGGGAAGAAAATCGACACCTTCCTCAGGCATGCAGTAAACACACCGAAGATTACATCGTTCGTTTACCGCGATACGGACATAGTCAAACGTGCGTCCGAACTGATCGACAATCAATTCGCCATGTCTAGCAAGCGATGCGGATGATATATCTACTGTTTCCGTTCGACTATTCAATAGGTGTCCCCTTCCAAGTTTATCCCGCCAAATAACGGGATCGGGAGCTGATCCTGTCGTTTCCAACAGAACAGTACCGGCATCAGACCTTATCGCTACTGAAGTATCCCTGCGAAGGGTTCGACTTAGGTCAGTCAGCTAAGAGACTTGCGTGGAAATTAAGGAAAAAACAGGAAGTGGGAGCTCTTTTTTTCAGGCCGGCTGTGACTTTGCTATATGATGAAAGGGTGATTTTTCTCTCAAGGTCATCACCGCATCAATGATTTCTTTAGCTGCGATTTCCACATCGTCTTCCTTATTCATGCGGCCGAAGGCGATGCGTATAGATGAATGAGCCAGTTCTTCACTGTGCCCCAGAGCTTTCATGACGTAACTAGGTTGAAGTGTTGCACTGGTACAGGCCGAGCCCGATGAGCAGGCTATGGATTCCAACTTCATGAGGAGTGCCTCGCCTTCCACGTGGGGAAAAGAAAAATTGATATTCTGGGGCAGTCGATGTTCCAGACTGCCGTTGATAATTGTGTCCGGCAGATCAGAAGTCACTTTCTTTACCAATTTATCACGCATTGACTTAAGTCGTGTTGACTCTTCAAATCTGTTATCAGCGCAAAGTTTGGCAGCCTCAGCAAGCCCAATAATAAGGGGCACAGGGAGAGTTCCTGAGCGCATGCCCCGTTCGTGACCGCCGCCATCCATCTGGAGTTTTAGTTCCACCTTCGGATTTCGTTGACGGACATAAAGAAAACCGACCCCCTTTGGTCCGTAAATTTTGTGTCCAGAGGCAGCAAGTATATCAATATTCATTGCCTCAACATCAATGGGCAACTTGCCAAACGACTGAGCCGCATCCACCATGAAACGGATATCCCGTTTCCGACATATCTCTCCGATCCTGGCTATATCATTCACGACCCCGATCTCATTATTCGCATGCATAATTGTCACAAGAATGGTGTCGTCATGGATAACCTCGTTCAATTCAGCCAGATCGATCAAACCATTTTTGTCTACCGGTAGATAAGTCACTGTCCAACCCCGATTTTCCATCTCTTTGCAAGTATCGAGTACAGCTTTGTGCTCGATTACCTGCGTTACAATATGTTTCCCTTTTTCACTGTTTCGATGGCAATACCCTTTAATGGCAAGATTGATCGATTCCGTAGCGCCGCTGGTAAATACAATTTCCCGTGGGCGACATTTCAAATCTTCGGCAACGATCTTGCGAGCTTTTTCAACAGCTTCTTCCGCTTCCCAACCAAAAGGGTGGTTCCTGCTAGCAGCGTTCCCGAACTTCTCGGTAAAGTAAGGCATCATCGCCTTAAGCACGGCCGGGTCTATGGGCGTTGTGGCGTTGTTATCGAGGTAAATCTTCCGCTTCATCCTGTTAGATTGATCACTCAAAGGAATATACAAACCGACCAGAGTTAATCATAGCCAGCTAAAAATCGAGCCGAAATTTGACTGATCCGACACCTTCAGTTGGAGAATAAACATAAAGGATGGTGAGAGGCAACGTGAACGGCAGGTGGAACGCAGTTGATTCAAAAGTGAAACCGGCGCCGATGGTAAGATAATCACGGACTGTGTCACCATTAAGACCACGCATCCACTCACCAAACATGTCCAGGGAAACCCTCTTAACATACCCGAACTTTAGCCATCTCATTAGAGGTAACATGTCCAATCCACCATCGGGATAGAAAAGGGGGACTTTGTAGTAACCTCTGATGCTTGTTACACTTTCATGGAAAACATATTCATGGGTCAGGGGCATCTCCACTAAACTTTGGAAAGGGTATCCATCATCTTTCTTTTTCTCCAGTGCCCCTGAAACCCTAATGGCGTCATGGGCGAATATCCCCGGCAGGAACCATGTTGTGCCCAGAAATGCCCTGCTCCCTTTAAAATTGCTCTTGAAGGGCGTATTTGTAATAGCAATGTCGACCTCAGCCCCTTTTCTTGGCATCACGTCTCTTGGCGCATCTTCCGTATAAAAAGCATAGTTAGCCTCAACGGTAATGGGGAAAATAATGCCGTCCGCAGCTGTATTGGGAAGGGTGGTGTCAGGCAGATCATCTCTCTCTTGCCAGGTAAAGGCAACTTCATGATTGGATGTGGTCGTCCTTTGCAGGGTGGTTGTAATGTTTAAGGCTTCCATCCTGACCCCAAACCGCCGATTGATAATTGGTAAGGTGACCCTTAAATCAAAGCTTTGCTCCTGCCAAAAATGAGTGAGGTGACTTTTGGCTGTGTCCGCTCTACCCACAGGCACTTCTACAATGTCCGGGCTGACCCTTTCACCCCAACCGAGACCGCCGCTTAAGATGGGATACCACCCCCGATAACCTCCTCGCAGTTCTGAAAACAGCTTCTTTTCATTCCTGTTGTAAGATGTCCGTAAAATGAAACTGGCAGTTCCTAGAACATTGTCCGAATAAAGGGAAAAAGTCGGTTCTACGGTTTCAGGGATGACTTCCCAGCTGTGAAAATTGAAAAAGAAGCCAGAATGGTTGTAATCTGTAATCTCATACTTTTTATTTACTGATTCATTATCGGAAGATGGACCTTTCTTTACCAAGGAATCAGTCGTGATGTCATCTCGAATGTTCACTGATTGAATGGGTATCCATCGGTCTTGATCTAAGGATATGGATACAATTCTATCACCCTTGGAAGTGTAATCATTAAAAACCAAACTATCTCCGCTGGCTGAAAGGACCGCGTTCGAAGAAGCAACCTTAACAGAGGCAACCTGAAATGTTGCCCCAGTTGATATTTCAGTTGCGTAAAGATTATCTATACCTGAGTAGGGTGACTCATAAATAATAAAATTTTCATTGAAAATTGGCTTAAATACTTCCTCCCAAGATTCAGGTTTGATGTTTGTTATCTCCCCACTGGTAACATTGATTACGGATATTGACTTTCCATTTAAATGGTGTGAAACAAAGACAATTTTTTCTCCGTCATCAGACCAACGGGGATGCAAAATGGAGGTGTTACCAATTGAGGAGAAACGGTATAAAATCTTTCCTGTATCACTATCCAGGATAACAAGAAAGCATTCTCGAGTTTCACTGAATTCTACAACTGCTATTCTTGATCCATCAGCTGAGATGGCAGGAGCATAGTACCGCACCTCTTCCGTAAGCTGTTTTCTACCACCATTTTTCAAATCACAAAGGACTATATTGGACCAACTCTGTTTTGTCCATCGCCTATCCGGTTGAATCTCATTCCAAACTGCAAACCCACCGGCAATGTGAATACCCAATTCTTCCACCATACTGGGGAGCTCTGTGATAACCCTTTCACCACCCTCTTCATTTAGCTGAACAAGCAAAGCTAATTGAGATAAACTGCGTTTAACGGCATAAAGGTTACCTTCTTTGTCATAACCGGGAAAAAGATAGTCGGTCCTGAACTTGAAGTTCTCAGGACTGAGAACTTCAAGTTCAGTGAATTGAACATCCTTGATATGATCTTTCCAAACACCGGCCATTTCATCCATGGCATCATGGTAAAGCTGAGAAGTGGAACGACCCGTCACTTTTTTTGAAGCAGCGCTGAAAGGATTAAAGGGATTCCTAATTAAAGGCCATTTCATCGTCTGATAGAGAATCTCTGAAAGTGTTTCCGGTCCATATCTCCTGACCACGTGAGACGACATCAGAGAGCCGTAATGATAATGGTTTGGGTATTCCTCCTTGAATGAACCGTAAAGTGCCTTGCGATAACTGTAACGGGTGTCATCCAAAAGTAGGGCGCGAATTTCTCTGTTAAAGTAAGGTTGGCGACCGCGACCACTTTCAGATAATAAAGTTTCAGTGACTACGGCATCCCCCTCCCAAAACCAACCGGGTATCATCAAAAAACCCGCTATGGATTGCATCCCCTCACCACCCAGAAGCCTGAAAAGACGATTAATTCGTTTGTCTGCCTGTCCGAACTGGAACATGTGTCGACCTTCATGGCTGGCAAGAAGCTCATACCATTCAAGGGATCCCATTTCTTTTAGGGACAGTGGGATATGGTACCATTCCGACTTCCATGGTGCCAAACCAACAAAGGCATTGGGTATTGCGCTGCGGTTACGTAAAACAATGGGGATTTTTCTGTGGCGCCCACCCATACTGCCACCAGTGCGAATATAATTTGCCTCAAGGAGATTTGCTGCCCGATTGGCTTCCAGTGAGAGTTCCTCTGCAAATACGAGGCGGTAATGGCTGGTTTCAATCTGTTTCCATCGAATAGTGGGAGGATCTTGTCCTAATACCATGGAGAAAGTGAAGAATAAACAAAGGGCGCCAGAGCGCGTCAATTTATACAACTAATGAATCCGACTCATACTCATGGATTTCCTGAGCCGCCCTCAGCCCAGAAACCAGTGCTCCCTGCATCCAGCCATGATAATCCGATGCATGTTCACCTGCAAAGTGGATTCTACCTTCAGCCTTGCCAATGTGTGACTGTAAAGCTTCATATTGAGCAGCAGTTGGGGATGCCCAAGCACCACCAGACCACTCCTGCAGTGCCCAAGAGTGTGAAGTACCATTTTCAATGTGATCATTCACACCAGGAAAGACATTTTCCCACCTGCTCAACACGTTCTCAACATGTTTGTCTTCACTCATCCCATCTAGTTCAACAGCTCTATCGTATCTTAAATAGGACATAATGATTCCTCGGGGCCCATCCCGGTCCCAGGTCGGTTGCCAGACCTCCTCGGGCCAGTCCGTATAGCCCCATCCATTGAGACCTTCGCTTTCCCAAAATCTTTCCTTGAACTGAACAAAAACCCTGGTAGAGGCAGCATAATTATAGCCACCACTCGTAGCATCTACTTTTTCAGCAGAAAGTAATGGTTTGAAATCGATTTTATTGAGCACAGGCAAAGGGACAGTACACAGCACTCTGTCAGCGGTAAACTGGGCTCCACCTGAAACTTTTACTACCACACCATCGGCGTTTTGCTCTATGGATTCAACAGGTTTCAAGAGTTGGATCTTATCCGCAAGGGATTCAGCGAAAGACTGAGGAAGCAAATCCGAACCGCCCCGAATCTTTACATATTCTTTGTGTTTAACCGATCCGGGCCAGGGGCGACCTTCCAGAAAATCGCTGGTAGGAATCACGGTACGAGTCCCATCTGCTAAGTCTACAAAGGAACCTGATAGGGGATAAAAGGGATCAAGTTTTAAGTCAAAATGGTCAGCATAGCCTAGAGTCAGGTTATGATCAGGAGGGATTCGGGCGGCGCCGGCCTCAGCATGGTGTCCATCAGAAAATGGCGAGCGTACAGTAAACACACGTCCCCCGATACGGTCCCTGGCTTCCAGAATTGTTACATCATGACCGGCTCTTTTTAACTCGTAAGCCGCAACCAACCCAGACATACCCGCGCCAACAATAATGACTTGTTTGGAGGGTTTGTTGCCTGACAAAGCTCCAGGAGAGTCGTTGTCTGCTTCTTCCGGATCATTGTCACAAGAAATAAATGCCGAACCCGCGGCTAGAAGGATAGTTTGGCGGAGAAAATCCCGACGAGTTAGATCAGACACTCTTTCCTTTTCTGTAGACCAGTTGACACTTTCATAAATATAGTGCTATTAATGAAAAAAGCCTCGAAAGAGGCTTATTTATTGCTCCGGAGGAGGGACTTGAACCCCCAACCTAGTGGTTAACAGCCACCCGCTCTACCATTGAGCTACTCCGGAATATCTCAATCAAAGCGCGGCAAATTTACCTTTTCACGCTGGCGCACCCAAGGAGGATGTTACATTTCTTTTTCAGCTGTGACTGATTTATCCTCAACAAACTGTCCATGTTCAAGCTGCTCTTTAGAGATGTAAATAATACCCTGTTCTTCATGGGGTTCACCATAAACCGAATGGATGGATTTGAGTCCCCCGAGCCATTTACGGCTGTCTGAGACATAGACAAGATCACCAACCTCCGCAGCCATTTTATCCATCTCATGTTTAGAGAAGCGAACAATATTTTTATCACTGTCAATCAGTTTCCAGAGTACTGTTACTTCTTCGCCGAGACGATCATTCGGTTTACTTCCTTTAAATATCTCCCGCAGCGAATTCACATCGGATAGCGTTAGACCTTTTAACTTCTCCATAGGTTCAGGCTTAGTAAAAAGGCTAACAATAACTCCAACACCGGCACACACTGCAATATTATAGAGTGCACCTATGTAATAATATCCCCGGCCGGGTCTCAATTCAATACCGTGTGAAAATGGTTTAACTAGTTCTGGAAAGAATTGGCCCAGAATCATCAGAGCAGCACCCAATACAAACGTGGCAATTACAGCCGGTGTGGTGAACCGTTTCCAGAAAATCCCAAGGAATACTGCCACAACAAGTGGCGGTGTGAATGTTGAGTGGAACCAGCCGTGAGCTTCATAGATCGAGTCAAATGAATTGAAAAAAGGTACCAAAATCACCGCTATAACTTTCACACCAATGGAGGTGAAACGGGCAATTTTTAGCTCTTTTATATCATTAGCCTCTTTTTTCGCTAGTGGGCGGTAGACGTCATTTACAATAATAGCTGATGAAGCGTTCACCAGTGTATCAGCGGTAGACATTAGGGCGGCACATAGAGCAGCAATGATAAAGCCGAAAACACCCGGACTGGAAACCACATTTGTGACGGCAACAAAGACATCATTCGCCTCCATGCCGGCAGGTAGAGCTCCAGGCACAGCGTTGGCAATTGCCCGACCGATCCAACCGGCATTTGAAACAACAATGGCAGAAATAGGTAATACCAGAAGTACGTTAAAGGCTGCAGCCTTTCGACCTTCGTTCACACTCCGTGCAGCCATGAAACGCATGATCAATCCTTGATTGAGAAACAAAAAACCAATAGAGCCCGCGATACCATCCTGCCAAAAAATCCCAACAAAATTAAAATCGGGCGGACGGTTAAAATGTGCAAGCGGAAGTTTCTGATCAGGTGTAAGATTTTGCCAGAATGCTTGCAATCCACCCAACGCTGTGTGATCGGCCAGGTAGTTGAGACCGAGGAAGAAAAGTAACAGTCCGGCAAAGATAAGTATGAGTCCCTGGAACAGATCTGTGAAGATGACTGATGTTTGTCCACCGAAGTGCATATAGATGGTGGTAGCTACAGCAATAATCACCACGGTTACCATAAGTGGTATACTATAAATCCTGTACAGAGCCGTTGCCAGCGTCAGGAACTGAATTGCAATGTAGCCGATCATGTAAACAAGTATCATGAGCATGGCGAGGGATCTTGCTGTTTTATTGAATCGTTTTTCGAAGTATTCTGGTATAGAACCAACGCGCGTGTAATAGATGATGGGGAGCCAGCCGAACATGAAAAGCGGCATGAAGAACCAGTCGTTCATGTATGTCATGGTTGATGAGAAACCGTACTGGTACGCCTTGGTGGAATACTTGACAAAGCTATGGGAGCCGATCCCTGTGGCAACGATTGAGATTGATATGAGCCACCAAGAAAAGCGCCTGCCACCAAAAAAATAGTCCGATGTAGTTTTGCTGTACTTCCCGAAATAGGCACCGAAACCCATGACAATCACGAAATATGTGACTATAACGAAACGGTCGAGATTTGTGCCGACTGCCAAATCCATCAGGAACTCCCCAACGCCAACATGATGAAGACGGCGTGCAAGGTAAAATAAAAACCAAAACCAAAAAGAAGCACCTTGATCCAGAGTCTATGACGAGGTATTTCACTGTTGAGTGCCTTCGTTCTAAGAATCAACATCATACCAATAACGAAGGCTGCACCTCCTACTCCATAGAGATAAAGAAATGGCAGCCAGGTTTGGGCGAAATCAAGCATCTATTTTATCGAAAGCTGGCCTTAGACTGTCGTAAGTTTCACTGAGACCTTCCATAACTATCTTGGTATGCCCCAATACAGGCATAAAGTTTGTGTCGCCGCTCCACCTCGGTACAAGATGGTAATGAAGATGATCCGCTATACCAGCACCTCCGGCTTTACCGATATTCGCCCCAAAATTAAAGCCTTCAGCCTTCAAGGCAGACTTTAGTATCTCCATACTTGCATCTGCCAGGACCATTATCTCAGACTTTGTTTCCACAGGAATATTCAATGGGTCGGATTCATGAACATAAGGTGCTAACATGAGATGTCCATTGTTGTAGGGATAGAGATTCATTAAAATAAAACTGTATTCCCCGCGGTACAGGATAAGTTCTTTTCGGTCATCGTCTGCAGCAGGCTTATCACAGAAAATACACCCCTCTTCTTTGGGAGCCCTTAAGTACTCAATGCGCCAAGGAGCCCAGAGTCTATCCATGGAATATGTAGGTCTGGATTATTGGAGAATTACAGTAATGAAATGATGCCCGAACTAAGATATTTATTAGATAATCGGAATGAGTGATCAAAGCGAAATTTCTTTCAACCCTATACCATGCATGAATCCAAAGATTATTCTTCCTCTTCTGTTTCTGTATTCGCGGCAATCACTTTCTTTTCGACATCACCAGGCATATTTTCATAGTGGCTGAATTTCTCACGGTGTGTGCCTCGGCCACCAGTAAGGGACCTCAGTGTCGTGGAATAACGATAAAGGCTTGCTTGAGGCACTTCAGCTTTGATTACCTGGAATCCCCCTTCTGTGTCCACCCCTAAAACCTTTCCTCGCCTGCCTGAGATATCGCCCATAACATCACCCATTTGATCTTCCGGTACTTTCACTTCAATCTCCAAAATAGGTTCTAAAAGACTAGGTTTGGCATCCATGAAAGCTTCTTTAAATGCGCCTTTACCTGCGATCTGGAAAGCCACGTCTTTAGAGTCCACAGGGTGCTGTTTTCCATCATAGAAATTCGCCTTTACATCCACAACCATACATCCGGCCAATATTCCTTCCCCACAAGCTGCATTAACACCCTTTTCGACAGATGGCACAAAGACACGATCAACACTCTGCCCAACAAGACTGTTAGAAAACTCTACACCTTCTCCTCGAGCTTTCGGTTCAACGGTCATCCAAACTTCGGCAAACTGGCCAGCGCCACCTGACTGTTTCTTATGGCGATATTTCGATTCACCTTTACCACGAATTGTCTCACGATAAGGGACTTTCGGTTCGATTAAGTCAACTTCAACGCTAAATTTCTGTTTCAGACGATCAACAACAATTTCTAGCTGAAGTTCACCGAGACCGGAAATGATTGTCTGCTTCAACTCAGAATCGACACGATAAACAAAAGTGGGATCTTCCTCATGAAGGGTCGCTAAACCTGTGGCAATTTTTTCTTCATCACCTTTGGATTTCGTAATCACAGCTTCATGGATTGAAGGTGCGGGAAAAACAATCCCGGGAAGCTCTACATCCAGTTTCGCATCACAAAGGGTATCACCTGTATGTGTATTTTTCAGTTTTACTACGGCACCGATGTCACCTGCATTAAGCACTCCTGCATCTTTCCTATTTTTTCCATTCATGGAAAAAATAGGTCCCATTCGTTCATTGGAATGGCGAGAAGTATTTTTCAGATCCTGACCACTTTTTACAGATCCCGAGTAGACCCGGAAGAATGAAAGTTCTCCTACATGTGGTTCGCTGACAGTTTTATATATGAAAAGAGAGGTAGGCTGATCTGTAGAGGCAGTAATCATCGTTTCATCATCTGAGCCCAATTTATTTACGCTAACCTCTGCAACATCTGCAGGAGAAGGACAGTACTTTGAAATAAAGTCCAAGAGTCTTGTAACACCAACATTGGTTTGCGCCGCCGTAGCGACCAGAGGAATTATACTTCCGCTAAGTATAGCTTCATGAATTCCGCTTCTCAGTTCTTCCTCAGAAAGTCCGCCTTGATCGAAAAATTTTTCAAGCAGAGTATCATCTGATTCAGCAATGAACTCGATAAGCTCCTCGTGCATCTGATCAATTTTATCTTTTAGATCATCGGGAAGATCACCCTCTTCGCTCTTGCCACTGGCATCAGTGCTATAGGTCAGCATTGTCTTTCTGAGAACGTCGGCCACCTGATTGAATCCTGCCCCGGCATTTACCGGCAGTGTGAGCGGGAAGACCCGCCGTGAGAAATGACTCTGAAGATCGCTCAAAATCGCATCAAACTTGGTGTGCTCTTTGTCTAGCATCGTCACCACAAACATTTTAGGAATTCCGTATTCATCAGCATAACCGCTCACAATATCGGTCCCTGTTTCTACACCGCTTGTGGCAGGTACAGCAATAACAGAAAGGTCGGAAACCCGAAGCGAACTTTTCGCTTCACCCAGAAAATCGAGGAAACCGGGTGCATCCTGAATATTCACCCGTTTATCTAGCCAGTTGCAGTGTAGCGGTGTGCTGCTGATAGAAATTTTCCTGTTGATCTCCTGGTGATGATAATCAGATATGGTCGTGCCGTCTTCTATTTTCCCGATACGGTTTGTCTCACCAGCGTTATAAAGCATCGTTTCGGCAAGAATCGTCTTGCCGGACGTACCGTGACCCACAATCGCAATGTTGCGGATATCTTTAGTCTGAATATTGCTCATGAAAATTCCTTTCTAAAAACTTTGAAAAGGTAACCCGAGCTCTACACAACCGTCCGCTTGGACGCCAAGGGACGGGAGTATAAAAACGAACGTCAGCCAAATCAAGGCTTTTCGCCTCAAGCACGCTCCTCTTCAAATAAATGAGAATCGACAAATTCTCTCAGGACTGGCACAATGTAGCGATCTTTCAGATCGAGCGCCCCGAATGAAACCGCCAGTATCCGGAGACGTTGAGCAAGAGGTCGTATTTTGTTCAACACCACAAACTGATCACCGTTCACCGTGCAGTATCCTCCCTCAAAGTCACCTTTTCCCTCAAGAATGGTTACATTGAGCTGATCGGCAAGTTCCTCAAAGTGATTGTACAGTTCTTCCGGCTTCAAAGAAGATCGTCCCTCCCTTTCTGTTTCACAATTGATACAATAGTCTTGATTTCTTCCGCCCTGTCTCTCGGTACGATGAGTGTGGCATCATCAGTGTTGATAACAGCAATATCGCTAAGTCCCATAACTGTTGTTAGTTTATCCAAAGAATAGATGAGGTTTCCTCCGCCATCGATAACCAAGCCGTCACCTTTCACAACATTGCCGTCACCCTTTTTCGGTAAAAGTTCAAAATAGGAATTCCACGATCCCATATCGCTCCACGTGAACTCGGACTTCACAACGTAAATGTTGGACGCTTTTTCAAGAATGCCGTAGTCAACCGATTCGGGCGAAAGCGAGTCCCACTTCGCTTCCAGAGTTGACTGATACTTGCCTGTCCCAACAGCCTGTCCGATCTCTTCCATGATTTCGTGATGAACGGCCATGTGATCCCTCATGGCTTCGAGGTAAACTGAGGCTTTCCAGACAAACATGCCGCTGTTCCAGAGAAAATCACCACTCTCAAGAAACCGTTTGGCGGCAGAGGCTGTAGGCTTCTCAGCAAAAGTTTTGATGCCAAACGCCTTTCCATTTTCTAAAGGTCGTTTTTTATCAAACTGAATATAGCCGTAACCTGTATGAGGAGATGAAGGAACAATACCCAGTGTCACCAGGAGGCGGTCTGAGTTTACCAGCTTCAGCGCCGATGAAAGTGCTCCTGAGAAAAGGCGGTGTCCCACGATAAGGTGATCTGCCGGGAAAACACCCATGACGGCGTCAGGATCTCTTGCAAGAAGATGAGAGGCCACCAGGCCAATGGAAGGGGCCGTATTTTTTCCGGACGGTTCAACAATAATATTTTTCTTCAGTACACCATCCACTTCCTTCGCAATTGTTTTCGCAAGGTCCGATCCAACAACAATGTAAATGTCCTCTACAAACCTTATCTTGCGGAGTCGGTCCACCGTCATTTGAAGCATGGTCCGATCCCCGATAATGTTCAGAAGCTGTTTCGGGCGGTTCTTCCTGCTCACCGGCCAGAACCGGGTTCCCTGACCACCGGCTAGGATCACTCCAAACATCTTCTGTGATTTCATGGTTTTTGATTCTCTGGATATGTGACGATGATTCCCTCTACATCCCAGTTGGCTCTCACTTCAATCGTATCACTTAACAATGTAAAAGGTTCGGCCGGCATCATGGGCAATGCTTTTCCAAAAGTATAACGGCCATTATCGTCTTTGTCTTGAAAAGCACCAAGGAGCCACATACCAGCAGGTATTTCTTTCATCTGAAACTCGCCTTCGGAATTTACCGAAACAGTCACTGAAATCGGGTTTTTTTCTACAGGTCTTGCGGTCACGATCGTCTTTTCAACATAGGATCCGGTAACATACCCGGAGAGTCCGCCCCTTCCCCTTTCTCTGCTGACTGACACACTGTAGTTAAACAGTGAATCAACCATAACAATGTCATCTTCCGATAGTATCTCCGAACCGTAAAGTTTAAGATCAAATCTTTCACTCTCTGGCCAGCCTGTTTCGGGGACAACTTCCAGCCTCGTAGGATCAGGCTGAGTAAGGGAAATTGCAATCAAGGTCTCTTCACTGTCAGTTAGAGTAATGACCGAATCAGTGTCCGAAACGGTAACTGGCCGAGTGAACTGAAATGTCAAAGGCTCATCACCGGGAGCAAGGGTCACAGGTTTATCCGAGAGCGGGGAATGAATTTCTGGCGGGATGCTGTCCTTTTCCGAAATTATGATTTGCCGGTCAACCGCTTGAAGCGATTGACCAACGGAGTCTGTCAGGCCGGATACTGAGAGAGAATAAACCTGTCCGGCGGTTAGCTCATCCACAAAAAAGCGAAGCTGGCTCTTTTCATCGGCATACTGGAAAATATGATCTGCTTTTATGGGTGCGAAACTCTCAGGATCAGAGAATTCAATTACAGCACCGGGAGATTCGGATAATTTGAAAGAATTCATAAAAGTAACCGTTCCCAATTTGGCATCTTCCATGACCGTTGAAATAACGCGAAATAGAGGCACTTCTTTGCCAAGACGGATGTTTATATTATCAACGACATCATTCTCACTGTCTATAGTCACTGACTCCTCCCAGTAGAGGCCGTAGGTTGATCGGGAAGGTGACAGAGGTGCCGGTGCCGCACCGCCCCGGTGAGCCATCACGCTGAACTTACCCGGGTCAAGAAAATCAAAAGTGAATCTGCCTGAATCATCGGTTTCCGTGTAGTAGTCCGGGGTACGTAGTAAAAGGGTGTCGTCAGCAACTTCCCTGCGCCGGAAGAGATAAACCAGTGCTGAGGTTTCCCCGAGTTCATACACAGTGCCTGAAATTCGCCCGTTGGCAATTTTGCTTCCTGTGGTGAAAGCAAGCTGGTAAGTTTTGTCGAGCCTGTTCTTCCGTTCGTCAATAATATCTCTAGTAATGGTCAAGATATAGGTCTGCTCACGCCTCAGCTCTTCAGGCAATGTAACGATGAGGATATCTTTTCTCAGATCAACCTGGAGGTTTTCATCTGTAGAGGGCGAAAGACGGATCCTTTGGACATCTGTCTGTTCGTGGAGTCGCTCAGAAAATGTCAATGTCAGTTTTAACCCGCCTTCAATGCCTGTGGTTCCTGATAGTGGTGAGACATCAATTAGGGATGGAAGTGTTTTGTCTTCCGGCCCTCCTGGCGGTGGGGAAACCGCCGCACACCTTAGAAAAAGGACAACAAGTAGTGTAGAGCGCTTCAAAACGGCCTTAGATCATACGGTATCTGGTTGTTGTAGGTGATGGATGACGGTGTCACCTTGGCTGTGATAACATTAATCTCAACCCCGGTCTTTTCAGCCGTAACCAGCGCTTCAGCAAATTTCCAATCTCTGTCCCACATGGGTCGGAACAGTTTCGCATCGGACCGTTGACAAACAAAAAGAATACCTGCTTTAACGCCACTTTTCACCATATTTGTTAGCGCCAATGCATGCTTGGCTCCCCGTTCGGTAATAGCGTCTGGGAACATACAAACATCCTCTTCCACAAACGTCACCGATTTGACTTCCAAGTAGTAGGGTTTTCCGTTCTTTTTTAGCAGAAAATCAAACCTGTGATTGCCTACTGTCACCTCTCTTCTAACCAGAGTGTACGAATCAAAAATGGAAAGTTCTCCATTTACTAAAAGACTCTGGACAAACCTGTTGGGAAGCGTTGAATCGATAGAGACCCAGTGCCGTTCCTTTTTTACTAGAAGTGTGGTCCATGAGGTACGCCTGTGTGATGACTGGCTATCCCTGGGCCGAACTTTCAGCTGAGCGCCGGGGATTAACAGCTCCTTCAGCCGACCAGGATCAGGGAGATGACTCTTCACGCGTTTGCCATCTATGTCCACCACTGTCAGGAATCTGTTTGGTCTTTCAACAAAACGGGCATCCCTTAGGGGGCCGGGAATCTTCACGGGTTAGTTTGATAAAGCTTGATCGAAATCGTCTATAAGATCTTCCACCGCTTCAATTCCCACCGAGATCCGTATAAGGCTGTCGCTGATACCGGCCGATTCACGCTCCTCCGGCGTCATTCCGGAATGGGATGTTGTGGAAGGTCGTGTCATAAGCGTTTCAATCCCGCCGAGGCTCGGTGCGGAAACGGGAAATTTGGCACGGGTCATAAATCGCTCCGCCGACTCCAGCCCGCCGGCTGGTTCAAAGCTGAACATGCCGCTGAAGCCGTCAAAGAGGGATTTGGCTCTGCCGTGGCGAGGATGTGATTTTAAGCCCGGATAATTAACTTTCTCAACGGCCGGATGTTGCTCTAAAAACTCTGCCAGACTTTGAGCATTTTCATTGTGTTGTTTCATCCTCACAGCCAGCGTTTTCACACCTCGATGCAAAAGAAAACAGGCGTGGGGATCGAGGCAACCGCCAAAGTGATTCATCACAGGTATAATTTCCTCAACAAGATCTTCGCGACCAATTATTGCGCCGGCGACGATATCCGAATGCCCGTTGAGATACTTGGTACAGCTGTGAATGGAGATATCGATACCGATTTCAGGTGGCCTGAAATTGAACGAAGATGCAAATGTGTTGTCGATAACAGAAATGAGATTGTGGTTTTTGGCAAAATCCACAACAGCTTCCAGATCACCCACTTCAAGAAGGGGATTTGACATGGTTTCAACATAGATAACTTTTGTCTCAGGTGTCATGACCTGTTCCCAGGTGTCATGACTGTCTGGATCGATGAGAGTGAAATCGATACCCCACTTTTTAATGTCGTGAGTTACGAAGCTGTAGGTTCCGCCGTAGAGCGTTTTCTGAGCGAGGAGGTGATCTCCTGAGCCGAGAAATGTCAATAGAGTGGTCGAGATGGCGGACATACCGCTGGAAGTGACCAAGGCAGCTTCAGCATTCTCCAGTGCAGCTAGTTTCTCGTGAAGCGCGTCATGGTTGGGTGTGTTGTTCAGCCTGATATATTTCAAATCTTTATAATTAGTCTGACCGCCATACTCGAAGGTTGCGGACTGATAAACAGGAAGTACAACGGCGCCGGCCGGCCGCGTCTCTGGCTCACCGGCGTGAATAAGTTTTGTCTCTATCTTATGCCCATTATCTGCCATTACAGTCTCCTTTAAACCTTCTCCAGTGCCATCTTCAGATCATCCACAATATCTTCAGGATCTTCAATACCGACAGACAATCTCACAAGGCCATCTGTCAAGCCGCGGGATTGCCTTTCCTCTTCTGGAACATCTGCATGTGTCATGGTTGCGGGATGGGTAATCATGGTTTCCACAGCACCAAGACTTTCAGCCAGTGCGCACAGCTTTACACTATTCATGAGGGTCTTGCCTGCAAGGATACCCCCCTCCAGTTCGAAACACATCATACCGCTGAAACCCTCCATTTGGCGCTTGGCAACTTCATGCTGGGGATGGGATGGCAAACCCGGATAGACCACTTTCGCAACTTTAGAGTGTGATTCTAGAAATTCGGCAATGATCTGCGCATTCTCGGCGTGGCGTAGCATTCTGAGGTGGAGCGTTTTGGCACCCAGCATGGTTAGCCAGCAATCAAAAGGACTAGGCACCGCACCGATGGTTTTTTGAACAAATTTCATTTCCTCAAAGATGTCTTCCCGGTTTGTGATTACAGCACCACCTATAAGCTGATTGTGACCGCTAAGATACTTTGTTGTGCTGTGTACCACCATATCGGCATCGAACTCCAGCGGTCGAAGAAAAACAGGTGTAGCGAAGGTGGAATCTATCCCGTAATACAACCCATTTTCTTTAGCAATCACGGCCATAGCCTCAAGATCAGTCACCTTCATGAGAGGGTTGGTAGGCGATTCAATCCAGAGCATTTTCGTCTCAGGTTTGAGAACTTCTTTCACATTTTCAGGTTCACTTGTGTCCACATAAGAAAAATGGAGATTATACCTTGTAAGGATTTGGTTGAAAAGTCGAGAAACACCACCGTATACGTCATCGGAACAGATGACATGATCCCCGGAATTAAGCAGTTTCAGGCAGCTGTCTACTGTTGACATACCGCTGGAAAAACAGACACCGTACTTTCCACCTTCGATGGCGGCCAGATATTGTTCCAGCATCTGCCGTGTGGGGTTTGCGGAGCGGGTATAATCATAACCTTTGTCCCGACCTACTTCAGGTAAAACATAAGTGGCTGTTTGATAAATCGGCGGAATGACCGAACCAGTTGTGGGATCCGGCTCGATCTCAGCACGAACTACACGTGTGTCAAATTTCATCTTATTCTCCATTCTCTAACTTGAACATTTTGAAGGGTGATTGTTATTCTTTTGGTGCCTCATTAATCCAGAAATCCCTGATCTTTCATCCAGTCATCATCTACGAATTTGGTGAGATAATTTCTGATAGAATCAGGTAGAATTACAAGACACTGTTCTCCCTTATTCAAACGTCCCGCAACCTGCAACGCCGCCCAAACTGCAGACCCTGATGAGCCACCGATGAGCAGTCCTTCTTCGCTGATGAGCCGGCGAGCGGTGAGAAATGAGTCCTTGTCATTGGTCTTGACGTAGTCATCCACAAGGGCATTGTCAAGCACATCGGGGAAAAAATCGTAGCCGATCCCTTCTACCATATATGACTTCACCTCATCACCTCCACCAAGGATGGAACCTTCGGGATCAGCGCCTACAATGGTGATGTCGGGACGTTCTTCTTTCACCCTTCTGGCCACTCCTGTAATAGTCCCCCCTGTGCCGACACCCATGACAACCATCTTCAGATCTTCCCCAAATTGAGCCAGGATCTCTCCCGCCGTTCCGTGATAATGGGCATCAGGATTGTCGAGGTTGCTGTATTGGTCAAGTATGTAAGAATTAGGTATCTCCTCGTTTAGTTTTTTTGCGACTCCAATGTGACTTTCCGGATCATCCCAGGCCGCCTCCGTAGGCGTCCTCACAATTTCTGCGCCAAGGGCTTTTAGAACGACCTCCTTCTCTTTGCTCATCTTTTCCGGCATGGTGATGATCATCCGGTACCCTCTAACGGCGGCCGTCAGTGCCATACCGATCCCTGTATTGCCCGAAGTGGGTTCGATAAGCGTATCTCCCGGTTTGATCCGTCCAGACTTCTCCGCTTCCTCCACCATCCTCACACCGATCCTGTCCTTTACAGATCCGCCAGCATTGAGGAATTCACACTTGCCATACAGGTCGCAGTCCAGCTCTGAGCCGACCCGGTGGAATTTCACAACGGGTGTCTCGCCCACAGTTTCCAGGATGGTCTCAAGCCGACTCAGATTGAGGCTCATGATATTACATTCACCATTGATCCTTTAAATGTAAATTCGAGATATTACTTATAATTATGACACAGCCCAACAGAGTCTTTTGAAGAATTTTTCGTTCTAAATCTAACCAATGAGGTAAGTGGCAAAAAACCGAAATGTTTTGATCTCAAATATCCTGTTTGGGATGTTATTTAACTAATGCCGCTGGTTCCTAAAAACATAAAGGAACTCTCACCTTACAAACCAGGTAAATCCATTGAAGAAGTTCAGCGTGAACTTGGTCTTGAGCAGATCACAAAACTTGCTTCTAATGAAAATCCACTGGGCCCTTCTCCGTTGGCACTGGAAGCGATTCGTAAAGCTGAACAAGACCTTCACCGCTATCCCGACGCCAGTGGATTAAATCTGCGCAAGAGACTGGCTGAACGCTTCGATGTAAAGATTGACAATGTGGTCTTAGGTGCCGGCTCAGAAGGGATCATGGCCACTATAATGCGAACATTTTTGCTTCCTGAAGATGAAATCATCACCGCACAGAACTCATTCATAGGTTTTACTGTTTTGGCAAAAGCCAGCGGAAGGCAGGTCCACTGGGTACCCATGAAAGAGCACCGTTACAACCTGAAAGCCATGGCGACATTTATTAATGAATATACCAAGATCATTTACCTTGCCAATCCCGATAATCCCATGGGGACTTATTTCACAGTGGAAGAATTCGATGCCTTCATGGAGAAAGTTCCCGAGCGTGTTCTTATAATCATGGACGAAGCGTACTTCGAATTCGCTCAATCTCAAAAAGATTACCCCGATTCCATGCATTACCGTTACGACAACGTTATCACGCTCCGAACTTTTTCAAAGGCTTACGGGCTGGGCGGTCTACGAATTGGTTATGGTTTTGCCCACGATCAGCTTATATCAAATCTCATGAAAGTAAAGCTTCCCTTTGAACCTTCTTCTCTGGCTCAGGCGGCCGGGTTGGCGGCTTTGGAAGACAACTATCACATTGAAAAAACTGTCCAGCTCACCCAAGATGGGATTGAATATTTTTCTAGAGAGCTTAGGCGGCTGGAGGTCAATACCATCCCTTCCGCCGCCAACTTTATTACTACCAAATTCTCCTCAGAGAAAAAAGCGGGAGATATCTGTCAGCAGATTCTGGAAGAAGGTGTTATTTTACGCCATTTAAAACCGTTCGGCTGGCCCGATTATATTAGAATCTCCATGGGGTTGCTTGAAGAAAACGAGACCTGTTTAAACGTCTTCCGAAAAGTGCTATAAGGGTGGCGAAGGAGCTGCTCTTTTGCGTAATTTTGACTACACTTTGCCAGGAGCCTAAATGACTTCGGAGATGGACACTCTCGAAAACAAAAAATCAGCACCACCGGTGGAAGATCCGGTTCCCATCAAGGCAGTCCATCATGTGGAATTATGGGTCGGTAACGCCAAGCAGGCAACCTACTATTACTGTAATGCATTTGGCTTTTCACAGTTGGCTTATTCTGGTCTGGAAACGAGTAACCGGGATTATGCCTCTTATGTCCTATCCCAAGGTAACATTCGCCTCGTTCTATCAACACCTCTTAACAGTGGAAACGGAATGACCAATCACTTGATGGCTCACGGCGATGGCGTTCGGGATGTTGCCTTCCATGTCGATGATGTGGATGCCTGTTTTGAGGTAATGATAGAAAGAGGTGCCCAAGCCGTGTTGGAACCGCATGATATTAAAGATGAGAACGGGATTGTCCGAAAAGCTGCAGTGCATGCATATGGTGACACAATTCATTCACTGATCTCCACAGATCAGTACAACGGGCCGTTCCTGCCGGGTTATGAAAAATCTTTAATTAAAGGAAATGAATGCGGATTGAAAGTTGTAGACCACATCGTTGCAAATGTTGAATTGGGCAAGATGAATGAACTGGTCGATTTCTATGCAGAGGTTATGGGCTTTACACAAATGCTCCACTTCACGGACGATGATATCTCAACCAAGTACAGTGCCCTCATGTCCAAGGTGATGCAAAACGGAAACGGAAGGATAAAATTTCCAATTAATGAACCAGCCAAGGGAAAGAAAAAATCTCAGATTGAGGAATACCTCGATTTTTATAATGGCCCCGGTGTGCAGCACGTGGCTTTTCTTACCGGTGATATACTTGGGACAATTATAAAACTCCGAGAAAACGGTGTCGAATTTCTGGAAGTACCAGATTCCTACTATGATATGCTTGAAGATCGTGTCGGTAGGATCGATGAAAGTCTGGACACCATACGCGATCTCCGCATTCTGGTGGACAGGGATGATGAAGGTTACCTACTACAGCTTTTCACAAAACCGGTTGAAGACCGTCCCACTCTCTTCTATGAGATCATTCAACGTAAAGGAAGCCAAGGTTTCGGTTTTGGAAATTTTAAGGCGTTGTTCAAGGCAATCGAGTGCGAGCAAGCTCTCAGAGGGAACCTCTGATGCACAGATATCACACACTTGGTAAGATTCCACGGAAGAGGCATATAGCATTCCGCGATGATAACGGCAAGATCTACCACGAAGAACTGAAAGGCAATAAAGGTTTTGACGGACCTTCGTCTCTTATTTACCACATTTACCGCCCCACTGCTGTTGTCGGCACCAAACTGGTTCGCGAAGTGAAACTAGAAGAAGATCCTGATCGCAGTTTGAGGATGCGGCACTTCTATACCTCTAAACTTAATAAAGGAGGCAGTCCTGTATTGGATCGTACGCCCATTATGTTCAATAATGATGTGGCTCTCTGGATGGCTTTTCCTGATAAAGAAGATGAATTTTTCTATCGTAATGCCCAGGGAGATGAGATCGTCTATGTAAGTGACGGAGAAGGCATACTCGAAACGGCATTTGGCGAAATTCTCTACTCTCAAGGAGACTATCTCATTATTCCGCGAGGTATCATGCATCGTTACCGTTTTACCAAGGGTGAACAACACTTTTTTATCACCGAAGGCAAGGGAGAAACGAGAACACCATCAAGATACCGGAATGATTACGGTCAGCTCATTGAGCGTAGCCCCTACTCCGAAAGAGATTTTCGTGTTCCTGAGAACCTTATTACTGTAGACAAAAAAGAACCGACGTCGGTGATGGTAAAGCAGCGAGATCAACTGACCGAAGTGACGCTCGACCACCACCCCTTTGATGTCGTCGGATGGGACGGGTATTATTACCCTTATGCTTTCAGCATACACGATTTCGAGCCCATTGTCGGACGTGTTCATGAGCCACCACCGGTCCATCAGACATTTCAAGGCGACAATTTTGTCGTTTGTTCTTTTTGCCCAAGACCCTACGATTTTGGTGAAGATTCTATACCCGCACCTTATAATCACTCTAATGTGATGTCAGATGAAGTCATCTATTATGCCAAGAGTGAATTCATGTCACGGAAAGGTGTGGAATATGGTTCAATCACCCTACATCCTGACGGTATCACCCATGGTCCTCACCCTGGAAAGTACGAGGCATCCATTGGTATGAAAGAGACCAATGAACTGGCTGTGATGGTAGATACTTTTTATCCCCTTCTTGTAGCCAAAGAGGCACTTGATATTGAAGATCCCAATTATTCCAAATCCTGGGTGGAAGGTAATTTCGATAACACTCTTGGGGAATAACGGCTCCTGACTGGTTTACACCTCGCGGCCCACTAATATCCCAAATATGGACGAAACTACCGATCCAAAACTGAAATCTTGGGTTGATGTATCACCCGACTCCCACTTTCCCATCCAGAACCTCCCTTACGGTGCCGCCATCAGAAAAACTGGTAAAAAACCTTTTCTGGTGACAGCCATTGGTGATTCTGTTTTGAGTCTCACCGAGATTGAAAGACGTGGTGTCTTTTCAACCACCGAAATTGCCGGAAAAAATGTTTTCCAAGGATCCTCACTCAACGACTTCATGGCCCTTGGCCGAGATGCATGGAAGGTCGTTCGCCAGGCACTAAGTCACCTGTTCCAGGCTGACAACCCAGCCATCCGGGACAATGAAGATTTGAAGAATAAGGTTTTAATTCCTGCTTCAGAAGTAGAAATGGTCATGCCCGTTTCCATCGGGGACTATACAGATTTTTACTCTTCAAGGGAGCACGCCACCAATGTGGGTACTTTGATTCGTGGGCCGGAAAAAGCCCTCATGCCAAACTGGCTTCACCTACCTGTAGCTTACCATGGTAGGGCTTCTTCCGTCATCATTTCCGGAACGCCGCTCCATCGACCCAAAGGTCAGACCTTTTCGAAAGATGCCCATGCCCCTGTCTTCGGTCCCAGTAATGTTCTTGATTTTGAACTTGAGATGGGTTTCTTTGTGGGACCGGCCAGTAAATTGGGGAAATCGATTTCAGTGAATGATGCCATAGATCATATTTTCGGAATGGTTTTGGTGAATGACTGGTCAGCCCGGGATATCCAAACTTGGGAGTATCAACCGCTGGGACCTTTCCTTGCCAAAAACTTTGGGACCACTATCTCTCCGTGGATTGTCTCCATGGACGCATTGGCACCGTTCAAATGCCCGGCACCGGAACAAAACCCGGAACCCCTACGCTATCTCAAATCTGAGGGTAACAGAACGTACAACATTCACCTGGAAGTCAATTTGACCCCTGAAGGTTCAGATAAAATGGGAACTATTGTCCAAAGCAATTTCAACTATTTATACTGGGATGTACATCAGCAACTGGCCCATCACACTGCCACGGGATGTGATGTCAGGACAGGAGATCTCATGGCTTCAGGGACCATCTCAGGACCTGCCAAAAAAAACCGGGGCAGTCTGCTGGAACTCACTTGGAGAGGAGAGGAACCTATTACTCTCTCAAGCGGCGAAACCAGAAAGTTTCTTCAAGATGGTGATACGGTTACCCTGACAGGCTGGTGCCAGGGAGACGGTTATCGTGTAGGTTTTGGGGAATGTGCGGGGAAAATTCTGCCGGCTATGGAAGAATGATTATCGACCCGGAAAAACAAACTTTCGCTGAAAATCACAAACTGATGATCGGTTCCATAGTACCGAGACCCATAGCATTCGTTTCTAGCGTGTCTAACGACGGTCTCAATAATTTGGCACCTTTCTCCTATTTTAACGGTGTTTGCTCCAATCCACCTACTATCATGTTTGCGCCTGGTAGACGTGGATATGACGGTTTAACCAAGGATACACTTAACAACATTCGCGAAACAGAAGAATTCACGGTTAACATTGTTTCAGAAGAAATAGGTAAACAGATGGTAGCCTGCGCCACCGATTACCCGCCTAGTGTGGATGAATTTGAGATCTCAGGGCTCACACCTAGAACGGCTGAAAAAGTGAAAGCGCCCCGCGTGGCCGAATCAAAAGTGAGCTTTGAATGTAAGCTAAACCAGATTGTGGAGATTGGTGATGGCGGTGCCGGTGCCGGTTTTGTGGTTATCGGTACAATTGTCATGTTTCACGTTGATGATGATGTTTTTCAGGATGGAAAAATTGATATCGACACTCTCAAGCCCTTAGGCAGACTGGCAGGGAACAGCTACACCAAGATCAGTGAGATTTTCGATATAGTCCGCAAAGTCCACCCCGATTGACGGTGGACGAAAAACTTCAGGCTAACAGAGAATCAGCACAGTCCATTCGAGGGGTCCCACCATCGGAGATTATGATCCCCTACCCCAGTATCCGATCACTTCTCGATTCCCAGGTCAGGCGTTACGGAGATAGAACTTTTCTTATCATTGAGGATGGGAGCGGCCGGGAAGAAGTTTCCTTCACTTTTTTCTTCAAACGAGTTTCACAATGCGCCAACTACCTTCGCCGGGAGAAAATTAAATTTGGTGACACGGTCGGCCTCACTTTGGACGAACCACTGGCAGTACTGATACAAATTTTCGGGATTTGGGCTGTGGGTGGAACAGTAGATCTAATAAATATATCATCACCCATTTTCCCCAGCGATCTAACAGAATTTGAGGGCGCGCTGGATGGGGAAGCTGACACAGCGGCCGTTGGCAAAAAATCAAAACTTGCCGATGACAGTCTTAGGATAAACAATGGAAATAATCTTATAGTTGTCCTCTCCCACTACAACCTGATAGTAAACGGAATGGCTATTGCCGAAAGGTTCAATTTCAGAGACGATGATATCCTCCTTTGCCCCGAGCCGGTCAGCGAGCTCTTGACCCTCAGCGGTGGGGTGATGACCGCCCTTTACGCCGGCTGCCGGGTCCTCTTCACGAAAGATGGTTCGTCAGGCAATTTAATCGAACCGGTCCACACTGCATTTTCCTGCACTCCGAAACTAGGGCTTGAAGCAGATGAGACAGTTGTCCCTCACACATCTTTTTCAGGAGTAAATCACCCCCAAATCACCGCCGGCTTTTTCATGCCGGAGCTAACGGGTTTCGCCAGTTTTTCCCAAGCCAGTGAAAAAGTTACGGAAAACCTGATTCCAGTCGGAACACCTCTCCACCTTTGTGAGATGACAATCCTTGATGAAAGCGGGGAAAAGTTACCTAACGGCGAGAAGGGACAGATAGCGGTGCGTGGCCACAACATCATGAAAGGTTATTTCAACAACAAAGAAGCCGATAGAAAAGCCTTTGCACACGGTTGGTTTAATACGGGATTGACCGGCCTTTCTCAGATCGGTCCTGAAAGAGTCAGGTCATTCTTTGCGACCATTTCCTGATTCAAACTAACCGATCTCGACTTCGGACCAATCGATCCGGCCGTCGTCAGACATGAGCATGCCGTTGATAACTGACAGCGCTTTTTTTTGCTCGTTCCATGTCAGTATCTTCACCGCCTTCTCGAATTGCAGCCACTGATAATCCACATGTTCTTCAGAAAGGCGAACTTCGGCTGAGTCTACTTCCACACCAAAAACGGGGACACTGTTTATTCTGTCGTTATAACTCTGGTAGAAAGAAGTGACATGATCGGCCACAAAAACACGCTTTGGGCGAAGTCCCGTCTCCTCCTCAATCTCTCTCAGGAGCGTCTGCATCGCCGTCTCTCCCTCTTCAATCTTTCCCGCAACGCCTTGCCAAAGGTGCCCGTAACGTTTCTTCATCTGTCGCCTTAACAGCAGGAAGATAGGACAGCCATCCTTACCAAATCGATAAGGATAACTGTCAATATGTGTCACTGCCATATCAGTCATTTGAGGAGGAGACTGCTAACAGTGTGTCTTTTGCCCATCGGTCAAAGGTCCCTTCTTCAATCTCTTGTCGGATCGTGCTCATAAATTCGAGATAAAATGTAACATTATGGAGCGAAGCGAGGTGAAGAACAAGAACCTCATTCAGTTTAAAAAGATGCCGGAGATAAGCCCTGGTGAATGTGACGCAAGTATAACAAGAGCAGTTTTCACTGATGGGAGAGAAGTCTTCTTTGAATCGGCTGTTGTGGATATTGAGTTTCCCGTCCCAGGTAAAAAACTGGCCATTCCTTGCGTTCCGGGTTGGAATGACACAGTCAAACAGATCAATACCTCTTAACACAGCATTGATAATATCTTCCGGCTTTCCCACACCCATGAGGTACCTCAGCTTATCTTTTGGTAAAATATCGTTCATCAACACTACCGTTTCAAACATTGCTTCTTTTTCTTCACCTACCGCCAACCCGCCTATAGCAATTCCGCTTTGGGCGAAAGGAAGAACGGTCTCGGCACTCTGTTTTCTGAGCTCTTCGTCCACGCCGCCTTGAACAATGGGGAAAAAATGAGTGCCAGACTCTCCAAATCCTTCATTTTCTTGCAGAAATTTATAGCAACGGTCAGCCCACTTTTCTGTTCTATTGACGGCTCCAGTTAGAGTAGCGTCATCTGAGCCGCCGGGCGGACATTCATCAAATGCCATGATAATATCACTACCCAGCGTCAGCTGAATCTCCATAGAAAGTTCGGGCGTCAAAAAATGTCCACTGCCGTCAAGAGTCGACGTGAATATGACGCCGTCGTCGCTGATTTTCCTCAGCTCAGCCAGGCTGAAGATCTGGAAACCACCGCTGTCGGTAAGAATGGGTCTCTCCCACGCCATGAACTTGTGGAGCCCGCCCGCATCTTTGATAATGTCCATCCCCGGTCGGAGATAAAGGTGGTAAGTGTTACCCAGAATAATATCAGCACCTACCTCTTTCAGATTCCTTGGTGAGAGTGTCTTAACGGCACCATAAGTACCGATAGGCATGAAAGCAGGCGTTGGTATATCGCCCCGGGAAGTTACTAGGTAACCAACGCGTGCTGAAGAAGCAGTATCTTCTGATTCTACTGTAAAACTCATGCCTCACCCGCTGTTGCAGACACACGCCTCTTCACATGTATCCAAACTGTTAAATGGAGCAACCCCATCACAGCCACCCCAATAGAAGAATTCGCAGTCACCGGAACGTTTGTCAAAATAATACATGATAATTGCCGCTTCACAAGGTCCCGGATCGGGCTCGAGCTTGCAGGCAGAATCCTCTTCCCAACACGGCTCATTGCACCCAAAGAATAAGCAAGCCAGAAAAACCGCTGTCAAACGACTATAACTAAATTTCATCCGCCATACAAAGGTCAGCGACGAAAAAATGCCGTAGAGTTTCAATTAGAAGATCGCTTTGAAGGCTTCTGACACGGTTCGGCATGCCGTCAGATGGAGCCCTTGCACTTTCTTCGCCCCTTTGTGAGGAACGACGGCCTGTTTGAAACCGAGTCGCTTTGCTTCTTTCAGCCTGCTATCCATGCCAGCGATGGATCTCAACTCTCCGGCAAGACCTATTTCTCCCATAAGGACGGTATCACCTGGCACTGCTTGATCTTTCTTGCTGGATGCCACAGCGGAAATGACTGCCAGGTCCGCCGCCGGCTCATCTATTCGCATGCCACCCACCACATTCACAAAAACATCGCTCGTTCCAACTATTACACCCAACCGTTTCTCCAGTACTGCTAGAAGCATTGAAAGACGTCTCAGATCGAAACCGGTAACATTGCGCTGAGGCGTTCCGAAGCTGGCATTGGAAACCAATGCCTGAACTTCCACAAGGATTGTTCTGGTTCCTTCCATACTGGGGAAAACTGCCGAGCCGACTGCATCAGATTGCCGCTCAGCCAAAAACATTTCAGACGGATTCTCCACTTCCGTCATCCCTTCACCAGTCATTTCAAAAACACCAACTTCATTGGTGGAACCGAAGCGATTCTTCACCGCCCGGAGTAGGCGATAGTCGTGACGAGTGTCTCCTTCAAGGTAAAGCACTGTATCCACCATATGCTCCAGCATTCGCGGTCCGGCAATAACGCCTTCCTTGGTGACGTGACCGATAATGATTGCGGTGGTACCTCGGGACTTGCATACATCAAGGATTTTCTGCCCGCATTCTCTCACCTGACTGATAGCACCAGGAAGTGCATCGCCCCTTTCTGTAAAGATGGTTTGAATGGAATCAATCACAAAATATTCCGGTTTCAACAAACTGATCTGTTCCTCAATCCCTTCCCATCGATTTTCCGATGTAATGGAGACTTTTCCTCCCGAGGCGCCAAGTCTTTTTGCTCTCAATCCAATCTGTTCCTGACTTTCTTCAGCTGAAACATATAGCGTTGAACCTCTCACCGCCACCGCAGCCTGCAAAGCCAGTGTCGATTTACCGATACCTGGATTGCCACCCAGCAGTACCACGGCTCCTCTGAGGAAACCGCCGCCTAAAACACGGTCCAGTTCACTGATACCTGTGGTGGCACGTTTCGAATTTCCATTGGCGAGGATGTTTTCAAGAGACGTGAGAGGCGGAGTATCCGCCCGTCCTTGTCCTCGTCGGCCGCCAGCGGGCGGAGTGTACTCTTTCAGCGTGCCCCATTCATTACAGGCAGGGCACTTGCCGTTCCACTTGGGGAAATCGTTGCCGCATTCAGAACAGAGAAAGACAGTTTTGGGTGAGGCCTTAGCCATAACTGAGTAAGATGAAGTTGATGATTCCTCCGAGGAAAATCAAGAACAAAGAGGGTTTTCGACGGTTATTAGAGACCGCCAACTCAAATAATGTAACCTAGAAGTCGGTACCCAGAGAAATGTAATACTGCCACTTGGAACTGCCGTGCATGGTATAGTCCTTGGCTGCATCGAACCGGATGATGGTATAGCCAATGTTAATCCTCAATCCCGCTCCGTAAGTAGCAACAAAATCATCAAAATCGGTGAGACCCGTGACTGAATCGGTAGATCGGAATTGAAAATTCTCATCCCATGCCGCACCGGCATCAATAAAGAGAACACCTTGAATGTTACCTAAGATGACTTTTAGCGGAAAGCCGAGTGCAAGATAATTCACAAATGGAAATCTGAATTCATAATTTGTCAGGAAAACCTTTGTTCCATTTTTCTCCACCAGCCTGGCACCCCGGACGGGAAGTACAAAAATCGAGAAATAAAGATCCTTAAGGTAGTTACTGTCTTCACTATCCCAAATGTCAGCATCCTCATCATCGTTCCACCGGGCAGGATCACGTTTACCATCAGTATAGCCAGAACCGAATAGCCAGTTCTGCGTGCCACCAAGGAAAAATCTTTGTGGATTCGCGCCAAAACTAAATCCACCCATGGCTCGGAAAGCAAAACTGTAGAGTCTACCGACTCTGAAATAACGGCGAGCATCAAAGAGGACTGTCTTGAAATCGAGAGGATATCCAAAAAGATCGAGACTCTGTGAGAACTGTGCATTAGCTCTCCAGCCGTCCGATGGGGACGTAAAACCCCACTGACTGTTGTCATAAGTCCAGCTCAGAGAATATGACAAAATACGAAGTGATTCATCGACGGCGAGAGAGTACTGGTTGTACGCCACGAGAACGTACTCCTTGCTGTTAACGAAATGATTCGTCAGACCAAAATTTAAACGCTGGAATCTGCTGATAGGTCTTGAAACAGACATATCCATGCTGAGATATCTTAGCCTCAGAAAGTTCCACTGAGAACCAAAGATGTTTGATGTGTGGAATATGCCGACGTTCAGATCATTTCGTGGTTTCAAATAGCTGTACATAACAAAATAATCACTATTTTCAAGATTCATCACCATTTCGGTGCCGACATAAATCCGGTGATCTCCCAAGATATCACTGAACGCAAAAATGGTTGTCCCCATGGCACCCCAGAGATTGCTGTACATGGCTTGACCACTAACAAGATCCAATGTAAAGCGTGTTTTATAAGATTGGGCAAGGTATGAACCATCTGAATCCTTGTAACTCGATACAGCAAGTGGTTCAATAGACTCCACAGTGGTCGAATCAAAAATCCCATCATTATAGTGCGCATATTCTGGAGCAAAAATCCATCTGGCAAAAGCATTATCTGCCCATTCTAATTCAATCCTCTGCCCAACTGTGTCTTTCTCGGCCTTTACAAGATCAAGAGGATCCTCATCTGTACCCGTCAGAACGAAATTAGAAGGTTTAACCTCCATCTCTTCATGCGAAAGAGGATTGCTGAGAGAATAAATATCCCAACCAACCCCCGAATAGCCTGAGAAAACCAGCATCTGATCATCTCTCGACAAGCTGAGCTGGAAGATACCGGTAAGGACATTGCTGATGGACCGAGATTCATCTTTATCCAGATCAAGTATATAGAGGTTCCATACACCGCTGGCGTCTGATGTGTAAGCCAGAGCATTAGATGTATGGGCGAAAACAGGAAAGTTCTCCCTGAAAGGTGTATCGGTGAGCCGCTCAATTTTTCTCGTCTCAAACTCCATAAGAAAAAGATCAGTCTGGTCATAGCCGTGCTGGAACATATTGAAATCATCTGGAGCCTCGGGAAATTCACCACGGTCCGAAACGAAAGCAATGTACTGACCATCGGGAGACCAAGTCGGTTCTGAGTCAGAAAAGACATCATTGGTCAGATTTTCCAGTTCCTTGCTCTTTAAATCGTAGATATAAAGGTCACTAGCATCGTTCTTGTTGCCAACAAAGGCGATTTTTTTTCCGTCAGGACTCCACGCGGCAGTGAAAAGACCGTCAAGTTCAAAGGTGATTTTTTCTTTTTCCCCGCTATCCACATCAATAAGAAACAACGCATCAGAGCCGCCCGCTTTTGCGGCGAGAACAATATGTTTCCCATCCGGAGCCCAGGATATCCCCGGCTGTAAAAGCTTCAGCTCTTCAAAATCCGGCGTCCGGTTTCCTTTTACAAGTTTCTTGATCAATTCACCATCACTTGCAGAGATCAACATAACGTCAGAATAACCACTTCGGTCACTGATAATTGCAATACGGCTCCCATCGGGAGAAAGAGCTGGAGAAATGTTGAAATAGTTGTTGATCTCTTTGTGATCTGTAACTTGCTGGGCGTAGTCTTCAAGCTCGTCTCTGCCGGCTACGTCAGGCCAGTATTCTTTTTTCAGATTTTTGTGCCACTGGTCCGTAAGGTCCTCAAAACTCAGTCCCATAGACTTTTGGAATCCTCTCTCTACATCCTGCCGCCGTTTGGACTGGGCAAATATCTCACCCACTTTCTGCCAGCCGTATTTCTCAACAACAAACTTCCAGACCGACTGCCCACCCTTATAGGCTAGATAATAGTTCAGTTCTTGAATCTCAGGAATCCTGTCGTGTACGGCCACGTCCCTCATTATCATATCCGCCTGAGTATCCCACTGACTGGAAAGGTATTCGGCAAGACCTTCATTCATCCAAAGAGGAATCACCAGCTGTACTCTGTTGGAGACAATACTTTGCACTGAACCACCGTACACCAGATCATTGATCATGGCGTGGACAAGTTCGTGGTGGATCACATGACGAAACTGATCATAAGAACCTTCGAAAGGGATCACGATCCGGTTCTTAAAAAGCTCCGTCACGCCGCCGACACCCTCAGGCATGTATTCCATCGTAACATTGGTCTGTTGAAAATCATTATGTGAATTGTAGATGATGATGGAAACGCGCTTCCGGAGTTGCCAGTCGAGATATCTGGAGACCTGAGAGTAAGCTTCTTCTACTGCTTCCGTTGTAAACTCAGCCAGAGGCTGACCTCCATTGTAAAAATAAATATCAAAATGGGGAGACTGGATAAATTGCCAGTCGAATTTCCTGTATTGGACCTTGTTCTGCCCAAATACCTGAGCTGAGGCAAAATCGGCCACCAGAAAAATTGACAGTGTAATTAAAATAAGTCTTTTCATCTCATTTTCTTACTCAAGATAATAAGTGTGAGTTCCTTTTAATCCAAACTCCACATGTCACATAAAACATAGGCAGAAAAATATCTTATGTCAAGTGAGGCAACGCACATTACTCCCCACATTTTATTTGATTGACGAGAAGCCTTAAACTAAGTTCCTGCGCTGTGAAGCTTCCTCTGTATTTCATATCAGATGTTCACCTGAGTCTGAACGGCTCCGCCGATGAGGTCGGAAAGCGCGAACGACTGATTGAGTTCGTCCGGCACGTCGCCGGAACGGGAGGAACGCTCTTTATCGTGGGTGATCTGTTCGATTTTTGGTTCGAATACAAACATGTCATGCCGAAAGCGTATTTCGATATTTTGACTGTCCTCAATGATGCAAAGTTAAATGGTGTGAATCTCCACTTTATTCCGGGGAATCACGACTTCTGGGGGCGGGAATTCCTGGAGGAGACACTTTTCAATAAAGTATACCCAAAGGGAGTCACCCTCGACATAGAAGGAAAACGATTCCTGATCAACCATGGAGACGGCCTGCTGTCTTGGGATCGGGGTTACCGTGCACTTCGGGGCCTTCTACGGAATCGTGTATTTATATTTTTTTATCGATGGCTTCATCCGGACATTGCTTATGCCATCGCAAAAAACTTTTCAAGAAACGGGGACTACGACCACTACACGCCAGAACAGAAAGAACAAATTGTTGAAGAACTGACGCAATACTCTGAGGAACAGTGTAAAAATGGTATTGATTATGTCATCATGGGGCATTATCATCAGCATAAGGATATCCGGCTGGAGAATGGTCAGTTTCTCATCCTCGGTGACTGGATTAAGTATCATTCCTACGGTTATTTTGATGGAGAAAGTCTTTTCCTGAAAAGTTGGGAGAATGAGAAAGTTGAATATTAATCCAAGGGTGAAAAGGTGGTCTGTCGCGTTGCTGATTGTGTTTACGAGTCTGTCATCAACAGGATGTTCCCAGGCAAAAAATCTCTTCAACCGCTTGAGTAAAAAGGGTGAAGTTGAGGCCGTCTCTCCGCAAACGGTTGAAGAACTTCGCGTCTCCTACATTGAAGGCGACATGGGTGCGCTGGAAGAACTCATTGCCATTTATCAGGATGAGGAACAGCATCTGGATGTGCGAAAATCGGCCGTCCGCGCCATGGCGGAAACACAGCACCCCCTCGCCCTCGACGCTCTGGCCGAATATGTAAAAAAGGCCAAAGCACTCAATATTGAACTGATGATCACCAGTGTGGGAGTTCTTTCAGAATTTCAGGAAGACCCCGTTGCTTCAGGCGCTCTGATGGAATCTATCTTTGCAGTGGATGATAAACTCAGACAAGTTCAGGCCGCCACCTTCAAAAGTCTCAAGAACGTTAAACCCGAGAATAAGGTCCTTGCACTCATAGACATTTATGAGCGGAGTAGGGCCGCTTTTTACAGTACCGCTACCATGGTTTCCAACACCTTGGCATCTATGGATGAGAACGAAGTTGTTCCCGTCCTCATTTTCTTGGCAAAAGATGAGTCGTTAGATGTAAAGACCAGAAACCGTTCACTAGAAATCCTCGCCGGAAGAAAAAATGATGCCAGAATTGTGGGAATGTTCGTTGAAATGCTCACCGATCCCTCTATGGAGTCTCAGATCCGTGATTTCGCCATTCACACTATGAAAGATGTGAAGGAAGAGCGTCTCATTCTCGCATTGCTGGATACCTACAGTCAGGGACAAGCATCCTACTACTCCCTTCTCAGCACACTTCTAGATGCATTGGGTAATTTCAACGACCCGGTAGTGAAACCAACTCTTGTTGAGATCGCCATGCAAGATAATGTGCCGCGGTCGCTCCGAGTCAAGGCAATCCTGAATCTCGGTAACTTCAGAGATCCGGGAACATTTGAATTGATCCTCCCCATGCTGGAAGATCCTGAAAGCTACGAATATTACCCATACATCATTGAACTTGCGCATACACTAGGTGCCTACGATACGTACAAAACAAAGATCAGAAATGCTGGCCTCATCGCCCAGGAAAAAGCGTTAGAAGCTTCTAAACTGGAAAAATGAATATTCCTCGGTTGTTTCTTTGTCTCATTGTTCTAGCCATGACTTGGGGCTGCGGCGGTTCTCAAACATTGCAGTCGCGCCCTTCACCGCCTAAACCGATAGCCACCACTGCTCAAGTTCCCACCGCCGGAGGATCAGCCCAGGAGCGACTGGAGTTTTTCCCCACTGCCAACCGGGCACGGAAAAACATCGGCACTCTAATCACACTATCTGAAAGCCGCGTAGATGCTACCATTACAGCCTTGTCTGATGAACTGATTACAACAAGTGAAAACAATGAAATGACAAGTCTCCAATCTCAGGAAGAAACCACTTTCAAAGATCTAATTTTTGATTTGGACGCATTCATCGGCTATCTACCTACGGACAGTAAATCTTACGCAACCACAACCAGAGGCCGAAACAATCTGGAAGCCAAATATGCCAGTTATTCTCTCTCCGTTTCCGGCAGTGCTATTGATCAGGTAATCGATGAAATTGAGAAAAGTGCCATTGAATCAAATGCTCGCGTTCTGGTAGAAGAACTCCGCACAATTGAATCAGCTCTGCCGTTACCACCAGATAGTCTCGAAACGGGAAGCACGTTTATCTTTGAGTCCGATTCGGTGGATCTTTTCTTCGAAGTTGTAAAAAGCGTAGAGGAAATGACGAAAGAGATGGAAGAGTTGAGGCAGACAGTCGCCGATTACGGTACGGCCAAACAGGAAATGGTTTCTTTTCTTGATCGGGAGAAAAAACTCACCACCGATCTGGAAGAAAGCAAATCACGTATAGATCAACTGAGTGCCAGAATTGATACAACACGGACCAGACAGACACAAGTCGCTGATTCTATGGGCACGGTCATTCGACAGACTGATGCGGCATTGAAGGATCAGATTGGAAATCTTTCAGTAAGTATCGTTGACAGCATCACAAGCCAAAAAAATGAATCAGACTCACTTTTCTTTTCCTTGGGTACAAGCATGTCATTTTTTCGCACCCAGATCGATTCTTTAAAAGGTGTGGTCCGCTATTACGAGTTTGCTGAAAAAGGGCTCCCTGAACTTGACGAAGATGTCCTGAACATTTTGAAGCTTCCAGTATTACGACACAAAATTACTTTAAAAAACGGCACTGTCATTGTTGGATACAAACTTGCTGAGAACCTCGATGTGATCATTATGGAAACTACCTTGGGAAAACTAGTGATAGATCAGAATTACATCCTTGAATACGATGAGCAATATTTTCCTGGTCCTAAAGTAGAATTTGTCGGTGATTATGAAAAAATAGAGTATCCCAACCGCGAAGAATTCTTGGGAAGGGTAAGAAACATCGG
>DTTI01000075.1:0-14387 GCA_012964825.1 Candidatus Neomarinimicrobiota bacterium | reverse complement strand
AAAAAATAGAGTATCCCAACCGCGAAGAATTCTTGGGAAGGGTAAGAAACATCGGAAAAAAACGGGCAGATTTTGTGAAAGTTACATTTTTTCTCTGGGCCTCCACAACAGATCCCTTAGGTGTTGGCGGAGCCATGGTCGACGGTGCCACCACCAAGTTCACCACAGGCGTGATCAGCGATGCATCGCTGGAACCGGGACAGATGGGGACATACCGCGTTGTGGTGGAAAAACAGAAAAGTACCAGGATATCCTACCGCACCAATGAGGTGACTTGGCGAGATTATAAAGCCAAGGAATAGATTTAGGAAACGGGCTCAGTAAGCCCAGCCATTTTCATCCAATTATCGAGTCTTACCTGTGGGATTCTGTATTCCCTGTATACTTTTGTAGTGTAACCGGTTAGGTTCACCCTATTGCCGATGGTGACGAACAGTATCCTGAATGAGTGATCAGGATCATCTACGATCTGGGCAAGGGTAGGGACAGGAACGGAAACATTCCATTCAAAACTCACCAAACCTTCATCTTTAAAGTCCTCACTTTTCGATGGAACACTATCTCTCACACATTCCATCAGAACAGTTCCAGCGGAACTGACAATTTTGAATCCCTCAATGGGAAAATTGTACTCCCCTGAAAAAGTAAACTCAAATGCGGGATTTACTTTCCCTTTCTTAACGAGCTTAAGTTGAAAATCTGAAACCAGGTGGCCGTGATACTTCTCAGCTGTAAACCTGTTCATGTCCAAAAGAAAACCGTAGTTCTCAGCCAAGACATCACCCTTTCGGGAAGATTTAAACTCCACTTCATAAAGAAGAGCCCAGTATTCAGGCGTGTTCAAGAAATTATCGAGGATTACCTGGCGGTACGCTTCGATAGCATCATCCAGCTCTTTCAAACGTTTTACGCCCGTTTTGTTCGCCTCGGCAAAGTCTTTCTGGAGTTGTTTAAAACGGTCATATTTCACAGCATTCGTCTTGATACCGTCCATGGTGGCGACGTGACTGATGAGGTCTACCCGAGCTGTCCTGAGGTCAATCAACGCCTTTCTCGAAGCATCCAATTTTAAAGCAATATCAGAAAATGACGACGTTAACTCAAGGTAAGGTGAGTTAACATCAGTAAAACCGGCAGGTATGCGGGCCATGAGCGACACATAACGGAGACTGTCTTCCATAAGTCCCGCTTCTTCTTCCCGAATGCTGACATCAAGAGAGACAATGCCTGTCTCCATATCTTTAAGCACATCCTTGAACTCAGCAATAAGTTTGTTTAAATCATCCAGTTTCCCTCGCTGTTGTTCAAGAACTTCAGGTTTTGCTTCAAGTCGTGTTTCAAGTTTTGTCTGCCTATTTTGGATATCATCAAGAGTTTGACGGGCGGTTTGTCCTTCTTCCGGCTCTGTTTTTCCTGCCAGAAATTGATCAAAATGTGCGAGAGTCGCCTGAAGAGAATCCTGATAGCTATTGTACTCATCTTGCATGGACATCAGTTGTTTTCTAACCAAATCACCCCCTGTAAAAATTGGGTAGGTTTCAATCCCCGCAGACACATCTAAAAACTGAGCCTCAATTTTTTCCGCTGCCTGATGATTTTTCTTAACTTCTTTAGTAAAAGAACGGAGTTTCTTATCTAAATCATCCCTAGCGTCTGCCACCTCTTTTCTGAAATCATCCATGCCACGGCTCATCTGCTCCAGCTTTTCCCGCTGAGCTTCGAGAGTAGCCGGTGATGCCTCGAGACTTGAAAGAAGTTTCACACGCTCATCGTTGATTGCATCAATGGATTCCCAAACCGTCCCTTCCTCACCAGGGCTGGCAGCACCGGAAAGGAAATGTCTGATCTGCTTGTGAATATTCTCTAGAGTCGTTTGATTACCAGTGTACTCTGATTGCATTGATAAAAGCTGTTCTCGAATCTTGTCTCCTTCTTTGGAAAACGGGTATTTTATTAGCCAGGTTGAAACATCTTTAAACTCTGATTCAACTGCTTGAGTTGACTTCCGGTTACGTTCTACTCCGCGGGAAAATGATGACACCTGTTTTCCCAACTCTTTTTGAAGCTCAGCAACCTTTTCAGATCGCTCTAGAATATCCCGCAGGAATTGATCCAAAGAAGGCACTTTGGCAAAATCTTCCTGGACCGAAGTCAGAATTGCCTCTAATTCATTGGCAAGGCGTTTCGCCTCAGCAAACTCATCATCTTCAGTCGTGATCTTATCTTTTCTTTTGAAGACACCACCAAACATTTTTTCGTAAGCAGCACCATTTTTTTTGAATAAGGGTTCAGCTGTATTAGTTCTTTTTACAATATCGCCGTAGGATGTGTATTGCTCTTTTAGATAAAGATAAATAGGCGAATTTTGTGAACCTGTCGGAAACTGTTTTTTTATAGCTCTCTCAATACTTTTGAAAGAACTTTCCGTTTCTTTTACAGCGGCAAGGGCATCTTTGACACGTGCGCTAAACTGATCCCTGCTGTAGGTCTGCGCAGATAGAGGTGTTAGGAGAAAAAAGAATAGGCCGGTGAATAAATACCGGAAAGTCCGGCAAGCCTTAAGACTTGGGGCTATGTTGCCCCCATGAGTGTGACCATGATCGCTTTCTGGACATGCATCCTGTTCTCAGCTTCATCAAATACAATGGATTGAGGGCTATCGATCACATCATCCGTCACCTCATCGCCTCGATGTGCTGGAAGACAATGGAGAAAGTAGGCCTTTTCACCAGCAGCCTCCATCAGTTCTGAATTGACCTGGAACGGCTGGAATATTTTCGCCCTTTCTTCCGTTTCTTCTTCCTGCCCCATACTCGTCCAGACGTCTGTATAGATAACATCAGAACCTGATACAATCTCAAAAGGGTCGTGGGAGATAACAATTTCACTCAAGCCGGTTGAACGCGTCTTTTCAACCAGTTCCTGGTTAGGGTCATACCCTTCCGGACACGCCAGCCCCAACTGCATAGGCAGTCGCTGAGCGAGAAAAAGCCATGAGTGAAAAACATTATTCCCATCTCCGATGAATGAAATCTTCAGATCATCCAGATGACCCCGGTGTTCTAGCACAGTAAAAATGTCAGCCATGACTTGGCATGGATGATTGTAGTCCGTTAGACCGTTAATGACCGGTACAGTGGCATGCTCAGCCAGTTGGATAACATGCTCATGATCGAAAACACGTGCCATGATCAGATCGTTATAGCGGGAGAAAAGCTTAGCCAGATCCTTCACCGCTTCACGTTTCCCTAGTCCCACATCAGCCGGTCCTAAAAAAAGCGCATGTCCGCCGAGATGGCACATGCCGGTCTCGAATGAGACGCGGGTCCGGGTCGACGGTTTCTGAAAGATCATGGCCAGCGTTTTACCCTTGAGAAGATGGTGAGGCTTCCCTTTGTGAGTCTCCTTTTTCAAGCGGGCGGAAAGATCAAAAATTGCGCGAATCTCTTCCGTTAAGAAATCTGTAATGTGCAGAAAATCCTTATTCAACGATCTCTTTAATTTGGATTAGAGAATATACCTACTGAGGTCCTGATTCTGCACAATCTCCGACAGTCGACCCACGACCATCTCTTTCGTGATCGAGACAGACTCCGACGCAACTTCCGATTTTTCAAACAAGATGTCCTCCAGGAGAGTGGTCATAATGGTATGTAAGCGCCTTGCACCAATGTTTTCCGTTGAATCGTTCACCTCTGTGGCGATTCTGGCGATGGCATCAATAGCTCCCTTGGTGAATGTCAATTTTACCCCTTCCGTCTCCAAAAGAGCACAGTACTGCTTAATGAGTGCGTTTTGGGGGTGAGTCAGTATCTTTACAAAATCTTCTGAATTTAGGTTGTCCATTTCAACGCGGATGGGAAAACGGCCTTGAAGTTCCGGAATCATATCGGACGGTTTTGAGGCGTGGAAAGCCCCGGCAGCTATGAAAAGAACATGATCCGTCCGAACAACCCCATACTTTGTATTAACATTACTTCCCTCAATGATAGGAAGAATATCGCGCTGGACCCCTTCCCTTGAAACATCAGGGCCTGAACCAGCATTACCGCCAACAACCTTATCAATTTCATCAAGAAAAACTATTCCCGAATTTTCCACTCTTGACCTCGCTTCCCGAATCGCCTCATCATGATCAATGAGTTTTGATAGCTCCTCCTGAGCCAATATCCTCCTAGCTTCCGATACAGTGGTGCGTCTCTGTTTTCTCTTTTGTGGAATGGAACTGCCAAGCATTTCCTGGAGATTCATCCCCATCTCCTCTAGTCCAACAGAGCCAAAAATCTGCATCATGGGCATTCCTTCATTAGAAATGTTGATTTCCACCACTTTATCTTCAAATTTTCCCGCCATCAATTTATTTCGCAGTTTATCCCTTGTTCGTAGCTGCCGCTCTAGAACCTCCGGATTGTCACCCTTTTGACTTGCGGCACCGTTGATGGGAAATAGAAGATCCAATAATCGCTCATTGGCAAGGTTCTCCGCCTCTTTAGTAACAGTTTTTTTCATCTCAGACTGCACCATGGAGACAGCAATATCCATGAGGTCCCGGACAATGGATTCTACATCACGGCCAACATAGCCCACTTCCGTAAACTTGGATGCTTCAACCTTAATGAATGGTGCGTCAGCAAGGTTTGCAAGCCGCCTGGCGATTTCCGTTTTTCCTACGCCTGTGGTGCCTATGAGAATAATATTGTTCGGAACAACCTCTTCCCGCATATCTTCAGAAAGCTGCTGGCGACGCCAACGGTTTCTTAGAGCAATAGCCACAGATTTTTTAGCATTCTCCTGCCCGACAATATACTTGTCGAGCTCAGAAACGATCTCTTTTGGCGTTAGATCCTTCACTTCAGTTCCATCACAGTAATGTGATGATTTGTATAAATGCAGATATCTGCGGCTATTTCAAGGCTCCGCTTCACAATCTCTTTGGGGGAATTGATCTTACAACTGAGCAGCGCCTGAGCAGCGGCCTGTGCATACCCAGCTCCTGATCCGATAGAGATAACAGAGCCGTCCGGTTCAATAATGTTCCCATCACCTGAAACAAGGTAACTGTGTTCCTTGTCCATAAGAGAAAGTAGTGCATCCAGGTGGCGGAGGTACTTGTCCGTGCGCCACTCTTTTGCCAGTTCCACCACTGCTCTCTGAAGCTGCCAGTTGTACTCTTCCAGCTTTTCTTCAAATTTACCAAAGAGCGTGAGGGCGTCAGCCGCAGCACCCGCAAAACCACCGAGAATCAGTTTCTTGTCCCCTTCGAACTTTCTCACTTTTACAGCCTTCTGTTTAAGAGCCATGTCACCAAAGGTGATTTGACCGTCTCCTCCCATGGCGGCACCGTTCTTCAGCCTTACACCCAGGATTGTAGTGGCTCGTACGTTCACTTCTTCCCTTTCATTAAATCCAGGAGTTCCGAATTGGTGGAAAGGATGAGTGTTGTCCTATCATCGATCACTTTCTGGTATGCCTCCAATGTCCGGACAAACGTGTAGAATTGGGGGTCTGACTTAAATGCGCTAGCGTAGATTTCCACCGCACTAGCATCCCCTTCACCTTTAATTTCTTGCGACTGTTTATAGGCCTCAGCAAGAATAATGGTTTTTTCCTTGTCTGTCTCGGCACGGATTTTTAGGGCTTCTTCCTCACCTTCCGACCTGTACTGTTTCGCCTGTCGTTCCCGTTCGGCGATCATCCGATCGAAAACAGCTCTCTCATTCTCCTTAGAAAGGTCCGCTCGCTTGATCCGGACATCATGAATGTCGATCCCGTATTCCACTAGTTTTTTCCGGGTTTCTACTGTAACAATTTCCATGATTTTTTCGCGCCGCTTGTCAACGATCTCCGTCAGGTTGTGTTTGCCCAGTTCCACCCTCAGTTCAGAGTAGACGATGGGATCAATTCTGTTCAGACCACCGTTGATCGTTCTCACAGCTTTGTAGAACATCAGTGGATCGCCAATGCGCCACCGGGCGTAGTTGTCTACCTCAAGCCGCTTTTTATCAAGGGAGAGAATGGCTTTCGGCTCTACATCGTATTCCAAAATCCGGTTGTCGAACTTAACCAACTGCCGCCATGGCATTTTGAAATGCAATCCTGCTTCGATCACAGGTTTATCGACCGGTCGGCCAAATTCAATAATAATGGCCTGCTCAGTTTCATCAATTGTGTAAGCTGTGATAAAAAGAGTAACAGCTGCCACCACCAGAACAATTAATCCTGTAATTCTCATTTTTTCACCCCCGTTTTCATTACACCACCAAGATTTCCCAATGGCAATATATTTAATAGATTCCCAGCCTCTTCGTCGAGGATAACTTTATCAATACCCGGAAGAATTTGCTCCATGGTTTCGAGATAAAGCCTTTTTTCCGTCACATTTTTCGCTTTGCGGTATTCAGCAAGAACAGAAAGGAATCTTGACGCATCACCTTCCGCTCTTTTGACACGCTCTTCCCTGTAACCTTCCGCCTCTCGGATCATTGTCACCGCTTCACCCCGAGCTTTCGGGATAAGGTCATTCTGATAACCAAGGGCCTGGTTAATGAGCTGCTCTTTCTCCTCCTTGGCGCTCTGAACATCCTTAAAAGCAAAATCCACTTCCTGGGGAGGATTTACATCCTGAAGCTGAACCTGCCGAATATCAATGCCGCATTTGTAATCATCCAGCATTTGTTGCAGCAACAACTGAATCTCATCCATGATCTCTGCCTTCTTTTCAGTGAGAGGGTCATCGATGGGGTGAGATCCTATGGTTTGCCGCAAAGCTGATTCAGTAGCATCCTTGATGAGCTCTTCTACGTTTCGGACATTGAACAGATACTGGGCCGCATCCTTGATCTTGTACTGAACTCTCACCTCTACAAGGAGGATATTTTCATCCCCTGTCAGCATTTTCGCTTCCTTGAGAATTCTGCCGACAGAAATCTGTTGTACCTGCGTCACTTTGGGCAGGTCAACTTTTTCAATGGGATAAGGGAATTTGAAGTGAAGACCGCTGGGCTCTGTCCTCACCCATTTGCCGAAACGGCGGACGACGCCTTCTTCATCTGGGCCCACTATAAAAAAGGCGCTCAAGACAAACCAGGCACCTACGACTAATAGCAGGATTGCAAGTCCACCAATGTTGAACGTTGGTATTGTGATCTCTTGATCACCCACCATTATCTTTCTTGCCATCTTTCAGTTCTCCTTTATGGTTTAATTACGGTAAAGCCCGCCTCAAACGGGCCACTGGAATCTTTAACTTTTCACGATACTTCGCAACTGTTCGTCTTGCGATGAGATATCCCTTTTCCTTCATCATCTCTGCTAATTTGTCATCAGAGTTCGGATGTCCTTTGTTTTCGCTATCGATAATTTTCTTGAGCACATCCTTTACCAGTTTAGTAGAAACTTCTTCACCACTCTCAGTTGTCATCCCTTCGGAAAAGAAGTGTTTCAGTTCAAAAACTCCCCACGGTGTCTGAACATATTTCCCTCGTGTCACACGGCTGACGGTGGAGATATCCATCTCAATTGCATCGGCAATATTTTTCAAGATCATGGGACGGAGGGTTGAAGTATCTCCGCTGAAAAAGGCATCTTGCCTATTAATGATGGCATTCATCACTTTTATCATGGTTAGTTGCCTTTGCTGAACGGCTAGAACAAACCACTTTGCTGACTCTACTTTCTTCTTCAAAAAAATTTTCACATCACTACTGTTCCCGTTTTTTGCCTTCAAGAGGTTCCCATACAAAGAAGAAAGGCGAATATCAGGAAGATTACCATCATTCACAGATACCAGAAGTTTGCCGTCCACTTCCTCCACAAGCAGATCAGGAAGAATGTAGTCGGCATCTGAAGTTGGCGACCCTTCGCCGGGCTTGGGATTGAGCCGGGAAATGACATCAAATGCTTCTTGGAGTTCATCCCGGTTACAGGTCAGCTCCTCCTTCAGCCGCTCGAATCGGCGGTTGGCAAAATCTTCAAACTTTTCCGTAATAATTTTGTACGCTAAATCATTATCCCCGCTCAACTCGAGCTGGACAGCCAGACACTCCTGAAGATCACGGGCAGCAATCCCCGGTGGCTCCATCCGCTGGACAATCCGGAGCATCTGTTTCACATCGCTCACCTCGGCGTCAAGCCTGTCTGCGATAAGGTCAATTTCGGTGCCCAAATAGCCCTGCTCATCAATGTTCCAGATGATAGACTTCGCAATGGCACGGTCGGTAGAGGAGATATCCAGCAGGTCGATATGCTCCAGCAACCTTTCCACCGGCGTTAGCACCTCCATGATGGGCACTTCCCTCTCTTTCTTAGACCTGTCGTACGGTCCCTCTGTCCTCTCCTCATCTTCAGAATTCAGAATTTCGTCCCAGTCTACATCCTCTTTGGACTCTTCTGATTCAGAATCTGATTCAGTCTGTTCAGGATCACTGATCTCCAAGGCCGGATTCTCCTCCAGCTCCTTATAAATTCTCTCTTCAAGATCAACACTATTCATCTGCAAAAGGACCGTCTGAAGTATCTGCTGAGGCGACAGCTTTTGACGTTGTTCCAGAGTTTGTGACAGTTTCGACATCAGTTCAGTGTAAATCTTGAGCCAAGGTAAAGTTTACGTGTTTCTTCATCGTTGGCCAGAAATTCAGAAGTCCCCGATTTAAGGATCTGACCATCATACAGAAGATATGCCCTATCAGTAATAGAAAGCGTCTCCCGAACATTATGATCTGTTATAAGTACTCCGATATTGCGATCACTGAGGCTTTGAATAATATTCTGGATATCTTCTACGGCAATGGGATCAATGCCGGCAAAAGGCTCATCGAGCAAAATAAAATCAGGATCAATGACCAAAGCTCGGCATATTTCAGTTCGGCGGCGCTCTCCACCTGAAAGCTGGTACCCTTTGTTTTTTCTGATCTCAGTTATGGACAAATCATTGAGTAAAGTCTCCAGCCGTTCTTCTCGTTCGCTCTTGGAAAAATTGGTCAACTCCAGTACGAGACGAATGTTGTCCTCCACAGATAATTTCGTAAAGATGGAAGGTTCCTGAGAAAGATAACCGATACCTCTTCGCGATCTCTGATACATGGGGAGGTCGGTAATTTCATCATCTCCCAAGTAGACCGAGCCGCCTGTTGGCCTTATCATCCCGGTAATCATATAAAATGAGGTTGTTTTGCCGGCGCCGTTAGGCCCAAGGAGGCCTACAATCTCGCCTTTTTTCAACTCCAGACAGACGTCCTTTAAGACCGTTCTCTTCCCGTAATTCTTTATGAGATCTTCAGTTCTAAGAATGACACTATTTGACTGCGAACTCATTTCTCCCGTCCCGTAACCCCCCACGGTTTTAAAATCTTCCAGTGATTGAGGTCCACATCCGATTCAAAGCCGACGCCGTAAAGCGTGTCATTTGTCTCAGTGGTCAGCATAACAGTATCATTTGATGTGATCTTTTCCAGCTTATTGTCCCAGTAAAGGGAATCTGTGAAAAGTGTTACACCGCTGTCTGAGACCACCACAACGTTTCCGATAGCAAGGAGATTATCAGTTTTCTCATAGACAAAGGCCCGTTCTGATTTCAGATTGGACATATGCTCTTCCTCGATGGAGAAAAAATCAGCATCTACATTTCCTTCCAAAATCACTTCTTTTTTTTCGGCATATTTCGCCATATGTCCTGATTTGACAACCGCTCGTTTTTTAGCTTCACGCGTAAGAATGATAGTAGGGTTCCAACTCTCCTGATCAACAAAATCATCCTTGCTTCCCAGTGAAGCATCACTGTCGGATCCTCCGCAACCTGAAAGAGATGCCATCAGAACCAACGGAACTATGATCTTCACATTACTCCTGCTTTTAAAATATCATGAATATGAACCAAGCCGTTAGGAGCCAAATCCTTTTTTTCAGACTCATAGACAAGCAGAGAAGTAATTGCATGCTTTTCCATGATTTTCAGTGCGTTGATGGCAAGTGTATCGGCTGATACCCATCTTGGCTCTTCAGACAGCACCAGTGATTCTGCTGTTTTATTAAACAAGTCGCTGTCTTTTTCAAAAGCCCGGCGAATGTCACCATCAGTGATAATTCCGCACAGCTGACCTTCATCATTTAATACAACAGCGACGCCGAGGCGTTTTTCACTAATGGTGAGGAGCGTGGACTTTACGTCAGTGGAATCTGTGACGATGGGAAGATCATCACCAGAATGCATGATTTCCTGGACAGTGAGGAGGAGCTTTTTCCCAAGAGAGCCGGCGGGATGGAGTTGTGCAAAATCCTCAGTTTTGAACCCACGCTTTTCGAGGAGTGCAATGGCCAAGGCATCTCCCATGGCCAGCGTTGCTGTGGTACTGGCAGTGGGTGCAAGTTCCAGTGTACACGCTTCTCTCTCAACACTCACATCCAAAGCGATATCCGCTTTATTGCCTATGGTAGAATCGGTTCGCCCCACAAGTGCAATAACAGGCACGTTCAGTCGTGCAAAGATTGGTAGGAGCTGGATAATTTCATAAGTCTCACCACTGTTTGATACGGCAAGAGCTGTATCCTGTGAAGTCACCATACCGATGTCACCGTGGACAGCTTCACTGGGATGGATGAACTGTGCGGGCGTGCCGGTGCTGGCGAATGTGGATGCAATCTTCTGTGAAATAAGACCCGACTTACCCATGCCAGTAACCACAACCCGACCACTTCTATCAAAGACCAGTTCCACCGCTTTGTCGAAGTCTTCTCCGATCCTTTTTGCCAGCAACGTAAGTGCCTCCGATTCGATCTGGACGACATTCCGGCCGATATCGATGTTCTGTTTGTTCTTACTCATGTTTTGATGCAATTCTGTCCTTGATGGTTTTGAGTGTTTTTTCGTAGAGGCCCTGACCCTTCAGGATCAGTTCCACCGCCTCGCGAAATGCTCCCTCTCCGCCAACAGTTTCCGTACAGTGGTGAGCGATCTCTTTGATAAAAGGGTGTGCGTTGCGAACAGCTATTGCCATGCCTACTTTCTCCATAACATCCGCATCGATAAGATCATCGCCAATGTAAGCTACCTCATCATCCTTGAGGTCATACTTATGGCAGAGCTCCTCATAAATTCTCAATTTGTTTAGTTTTCCCTGGTAACAGTCTTCATCAATTCCCAATTCTTTCATTCTCGATTCTGTGGCAGGAGAGTAACGCCCCGAGATGACAGCAAGTTTCAACCCCGCAGCTCGCGCAAAGGCCACAGCGGCCCCGTCAAGGACACTGAATCGTTTAAACTCGACACCGTCGTTCCCCAGATAGATGGAGCCGTCCGTCAATACGCCGTCCACATCGGCGATGAGGAGCTTGATCTTTCGCAGACGCTGTTCAACGGTTTTGCTCATATCAAGAAGCAACTACCTCCCTAATTCGAGCCAGTGAGGAGATCAATTCTTCCGTTCTTTCAAGAGGCCACTGGGTGGCAGCATCGCTTTTTGCACCATCAACATCATCATGGATTTCCATGAAAAGAGCGTCACAACCAGCGGCTACTGCAGCCCGAGCCAAAAGCGGGATCATCTCACGATCCCCTCCCGAGCGGTTCCCCGCTGCACTGGGATGCTGGGCACTGTGAGTTGCATCAAAAACAACCGGATAACCAGTTTTTTTCATCATTTCAATTGAACGCATGTCGGATACGAGATTGTTGTAGCCGAAAGAAACACCACGCTCTGTGAGCAATATCTGACTATTCCCGGCATTTTCTATTTTTTCAGTAATAGCACCCACATCTCCCGGCGCCACAAACTGCCCTTTTTTTACATTGATGCATTTACCGGTTTCGGCGGCCGCCACCAGCAGGTCCGTCTGCCGGCAAAGAAATGCCGGGATCTGGATCACATCCGCCACTTCGCTCACAGGTTGCGCCTGGTCAGGAGCATGAATATCTGTCAAAACGGGGACACCTGTCTCACTTCTGACTTCAGCGAGAATCTGTAATCCCTCATCCAAACCGGGCCCTCGGAATGAATCGCCGGCGGTTCGGTTCGCTTTGTCGAAAGATGACTTGAAAATAAACGGTACGGCGAGTTTGGAAAAAATCTCATTTAATGCAGCAGCCATTTTCAGGCTGTGGTCGCGCGATTCTATGACACAGGGACCAGCGATGACAGGCATGGCATCGGCACCGAAAACGACGCTGTCAACAGTTATGGTCATTGTGAGTTGTTGTGGGTTACAGCTGCTTTTACAAAATCTCGAAATAGAGGGTGGGCACGGTTTACGCGGCTTTTTAACTCGGGATGGAATTGACTCGCCACAAACCAAGGATGATTGGGTAATTCAATGATTTCTACAAGATTCAGGTCTGGGTTTATGCCACTTAAGATCATGCCATGCTTCTCCAGCACTTTCCGGAATTTGTTATTTACTTCGTAGCGATGGCGATGCCGCTCTGAGACCATTTTCTTCCGATAAGCCTTATAGGTTTTTGTTCCTGATTTAACTTCACAAGCGTAAGCACCAAGACGCATAGTAGCACCTTTACGTTTTACTTTTTTCTGCCCGTCCATGAGATCTATGACAGGTTCACTGGCTCGCTTTTTGAATTCGGTACTGGTAGCCTTTTTCAAGCCACAGACATGGCGGGCGAATTCGATGACAGCTGTTTGCAATCCGAGACAGATCCCTAGATAAGGGACCTTTTTTTCCCTCGCATACTTTCCTGCGAGAATCTTTCCTTCGGTACCACGATCACCGAAACCTGGCAGTACCAATATGCCATCAACACCAGCGAACTGTTTATTACACTTTTCATCTGAGACAAGTTCCTCTGAGTTGATCCATTTAATAGAAACACGGGCGTCATTTTCCACACCGGCATGGACGAACGCCTCTAGCACGCTCTTGTACGCATCGGGGAGTTCTGTGTATTTCCCACAGAGAGCAATGGTGACCTCGTGACTAGGATTCTTGAATCGATCCACGAACGCTTCCAATTTGGCAATGTTAGGATTCGCGCCATCAAGGCCCAGCTGTTGGGCAACAAGTTGACCAACTTTCTGCTCATGGAAAACAAGAGGGATCTCATAAATGCTTTTCACATCTCTCGCTTCAACAACATGCGAGGTTGGCACACTGCAAAAGAGTGAAATCTTCTCTTTCACAGATTTAGGGACTGGAAAAGATGACCGGCAAAGAATCAGGTCGGGCTCAAGACCGATCTCTCTCAATTTCATTACACTGTGTTGTGTCGGTTTTGTTTTTAACTCTTCACTGGCTTCCACGAACGGCAAAAGGGTCACAAGGGCAATAAATACATTCTCCCGTCCCTTTTCCAAGCGGATCTGTCGAATGGTCTCCAGGAATGGTAAACTTTCAATGTCACCGACCGTACCCCCAACTTCGGCTATAACTGCATCAAACCGTCTCGGTTTATTCATTTCGTACACGCGTCGTTTAATCTCATCCGTGATATGTGGAATAACCTGAATCGTTTGACCTAGGTAATCTCCAAGACGCTCCCTTTTCAGAACAGCCTCATACACCTGGCCCGTGGTGGCGTTGTTGTTCTTGCTCATATCCACATCGATGAACCGCTCGTAGTGCCCCAGATCAAGATCCGTTTCAGAACCGTCATCCAGAACAAACACTTCGCCGTGCTGATAGGGGTTCATGGTACCGGGATCTACGTTAAGGTAAGGATCCAGCTTCATAATGGTGACAGATAGACCTTTGCTCTTCAACAGATAGCCGATGGATGCGGAGGTAATTCCTTTGCCAAGTCCGGAAATGACACCACCCAATACAAAAATGTATTTCGTTGGTCTTTTAGGCAATGATCTCAGTCTCCTTCAATTTTTCAAGGTCTTCCGGTCTGTTTATCCCCACAGAGTCAAGATCGGTAATTACCACCGAAATGGGTATCCCGTTATCCAAAGCTCTCATCTGCTCAAGGTCCAGAGATTTCTCGTTAGCGGATCGAGCCATTCCGGCAAACTCGATCAGAAAATCTCTTTTGAATCCGTAAATGCCCAGATGTTTGTAGCAATAATCCCCAGGCATCTGGCTGGCGGGCACCCTGAAAAAACCGACCGCATTTCTGTCTTCTCCAACTTGGACTTTAACAATATTAGGGTCATTCCAATCCTCATCAGACAGATTTGTAGAAGCAACAGTAGCCATGGGTGTTGTCGGTTCTGTCTGAAATTGTTCCATAAGAAGATTAATGATCTCCGGCTCTATGTAAGGCTCGTCTCCCTGAATATTGATAAAAATATCACCGCTGACAGATTCAGCAACTTCAGCCACTCTATCAGTGCCGGAGCGGTGGTTCTCGGCTGTCATCATGACATGTATATTTAAATCCTCCATTGCCTTTTGAACAGCAGGATGATCAGTTGATACAATAACCTTATCAAGTTGTGAAG
>DTTI01000074.1 GCA_012964825.1 Candidatus Neomarinimicrobiota bacterium | reverse complement strand
ACATCACTTTTGGCAATGGAGAGACGATTTCAAATGCAACAGATGGAACGGTAGCAATAACTGCCACAACGACTTCAGTTAGTGGCGACCTTACAGTTACCGGCAATGACATCACTTTTGGCAATGGAGAGACGATTTCAAATGCAACAGATGGAACGGTAGCCATTGGTATTGGCGGCTCAAATAAAATGGTCCTTAATTCCAATTCCAGAATTTCACTGTCAAATAACGACAGCGGTACAGAAAACACCCTGTTTGGACATAATGCAGGTAGGACAGTGGATGATGGATCTAACAAGAATGTATTTATTGGTTACAAAGTAGCTGATGCCGACGTTATGGATGACGCGGCTGAGAATGTAGCTATGGGTCATGAAGCCATGTCTTCATTGACCAGTGGTGATTACAATGTAGGTGTAGGTTATCAGGCACTGGCTTCGATTACGACTGGATATAATAATGCAGGTTTTGGCTACCAGGCCTTGTCTTCAATTACGACTGGTTTCAAGACCACTGCCGTAGGGTATCAAGCACTTCGGAATAATACTACAGGGGAAGACAATGTGGCCGTGGGCCATCAAGCGCTTGCTACGGTTACAACCGCCGATCAAAATGTTGCTATTGGTCGCGGAACGCTCTTCAACAATACCGCAGCAAACCAAACAGCTGTAGGGCATAGTGCGATGTATGAAAACACAACAGGAACGGGGAATACTGCGTTTGGCTATAACGCCTTATACAATAATACAACTGCCGCCTACAATACAGCCGTAGGACATCAAGCACTTCACGATGCAAATAGAACAGCTGATGTAAATGCTTATAATACTGCAGTTGGTTATCTTGCTGGTAATACTGGAACAAATGATGTTACCACTGGTGATCAAAACGTACTTATAGGTGCCAGCACGGCCGCGTCTCAGGCATCCGCCAGTAATCAGATAGTCATTGGTTATGGTGCTAGTGGTCATGGAGATAATATTGCTGTAATAGGTAATGGAAGCCTAACAGCTATACATCCAAGCGATGATAATGAAGTGGATTTGGGTAGCAGTACCAAGGAGTTCAAGGATCTGTACATGGGCGGTGATTTAACAATCGGTGGTGCTACTAAAGGAATTAATACAACATCTGGTTCTAATGTTGCTCATGATGAAGCAAGTGGAACAACTTTATCAGCTAATAATAATAGAAGAGGAAAATATACTCTGACTACTAATGCTATTATTAACAAAGAAAAAGAATCGGCTACTTTTACAGTTCAAAATAATACAGTAACTGCTGATGATATTGTAATAATGAGTTGTACAAGTGATAAAAAAATAGAAATTCATACCTTTAATGTATCTTCAACTGGGTGGGATTTTTTCTTTGTTACTTGGGAAAGCGCTCCACTACAATCAGACACAGCATTAGAATTGAATTTCATTGTGATACAATAATTTGTCACATGAATAGGAAAATTTTATTCTCTAAATAATAACGGATCCTGCAGCGAGATAGTTATGTCCCGATAAAATCGGAACTCTCCTAGCTCAACTGATGTCAGGGTAATGATACGGTTATTATTTATTTGAAATTAGAGTAGTTATGACTTGTCAGGCCTGACTTATACGGGGAGAATGACTGACGATTAAACCATTTATCTAAACTTTAAATGTCTTGATTAAATTCTGACTGTGTTTACACCATTATGCTAGCTATTGAAGGAAAAGATATATGAACCAGCATCTTTCTTTGAGATCCGGTAACCCCGCTCTCACCGCTTCCACCTTTACTCGGTTTGGTCAGGCTACCTATTCTGAGTCCATGACCATCCAGGGAACAGTCAATAAAACAGCTATGTCACTTCTAATTGTCATGATCTCTGCTTCATGGACATGGGGTATGCCAGCCGGTGACCCCAGGGCGGGGGGACTTATGGTGCTAGGCGTTATAGGAGGTCTCATCACCGCCATTGTAACCATTTTTAAAAAAGAATGGGCCATGTATACCGTTCCACTTTATGCTGCACTGGAAGGAGTAGCGTTGGGTGGAATTTCCCGGATTTTCGAAGCAATGTACCCAGGTATCGTGAACCAGGCTGTCTTCCTCACTTTCGGGACGCTTGGTGCACTGCTTATGGCATACAAATCGGGCCTCATCAAAGCTACAGAGAATTTCAAATTAGGTGTTTTTGCCGCTACGGGCGGCATCGCTATGCTGTACCTCATCAGTTTTGTAATGAGTTTCTTCGGTTCAGGGATTGGTTTTATTCATAACAACTCCACCTTCGGAATTATCTTTAGTTTTGGTGTAGTTGTGATTGCTGCACTTAATCTAGTTCTTGACTTTGATTTTATTGAGGAAGGTTCAGAGATGGGCGCCCCTAAATATATGGAATGGTATGCCACATTTGGTCTTCTGGTCACACTTATCTGGCTCTACCTGGAAATACTCAGGCTTCTGGCAAAACTCCGGTCAAGACGATAATTCAGTGGTCCATTAGGTGAACACGACTTCACTTCGGAAGAAATATAAAATAGGAGTCTTTGACCTCTCTATTCAAGAAGTCAATCCTGGTGACATTCTGAATGAACTGTTAGAAAGTGAGGATTATATCACTGGATCCCACCCTGTGAAAGGGCGATGGGAAAACAGTTATCTTGAATCATACCTGACACCATCGGTATCCAGACTGCTGAACCGGGCATGTGTCGAGGCGAAGCAGGCATATGGAGATCAGTTTATTGTACCGAGCCAGTTTCTCGCTTACCCAAACAATGAATACTGGTTCAATATGGCCAGACCCGGAGAATCCACAGGAGTGCATAACCACAAGGATGAATCCACCGTTTCAGGAGTCTACTACCTTCAGGTTCCACCAGACAGCAGTGATCTTTATTTTCGTACTGGGGATGCTGTTGAATTTTCTGTCAAAACTGTGGTAGGGAGGATGATTTTGTTTCCTTCTCATCTCGATCATTATGTTCCTGAAAATCGGAGCACCGAACCCAGAATTTCATTAGCTTTCAACTGCTACTCCTCACAGCTCCCGGATGCTACCGGAAACGAAGAATATGATGTGCACAGGTTCTTTGTTTGATTCGATGAGGCATGGAATAGAGGCAAAATGACTAAAATCTGGGAAAGATATTCACCTAAACTTGCTGAAGACAAGTTCGATGCCATTATTATCGGGTCTGGAATGGGTGGGCTTTCTACGGCAGCCTTTCTCTCCAAAGCAGGTAAGAAGGTTCTTGTCCTGGAACGTCATTTCAAGGTAGGAGGTTGGACACACACATTTCAAAGAGGTAAATATGAATGGGATGTTGGTATACACTATATCGGCGCTGTCGGTAGGAAAAGTGCCTTCCTGCGCAGGTTGTTTGATGAGGTCACAGAAGAAAGGCTAGAGTGGGCGCCTATGCCGGACAACTACGATAGAATGATATTCCCGGATAAATCCTACAATTTTGTAGCTGGGAAGGACCGTTTCATTGATCAGATGGTTGAATATTTTCCAAATGAGAGAAAAGCCATTGAGAAATACCTGGATCTGGTAAAGCAGTGTACCAGAGCTTCCGCCAAATTCTTTATGAATCGTGCAATGCCCAAAATGATTTCTGACCTGACCTACGGCCCCATGTCCCGCTCTTTTCTGAAGATGTCTGATAAGACCACCTGGGATGTACTCAGCTCTCTAACTGACAATCAGGAACTGATCGGTGTGCTCACGGGACAATATGGTGACTACGGCCTGACGCCTAAACAAAGCTCATTTGCTATCAACGCGATAGTGGCTAACCACTATCTTTACGGCGGCTATTACCCTGTGGGTGGCTCCCGGATGATAGCTGAAAACATTGCGCCTGTGATTCAGCGGTCAGGAGGGAAAATTGTTGTGAATGCAACAGTGGATGAGATACTGATCCATAAAAACAAGGCTGTTGGAGTAAAACTTGAAAATGGCGACGAGCTGATGGCACCACTTGTAGTGAGTAGTGCAGGAGTTGGTATCACATTTGGGAAATTGGCGAAAGGGGTAGCATCTTACGAAAAGAAGCTGGAACAGGTAGAGCCTTCATGTGCCCACGTGTGTTTGTATATCGGGATGAATGAAACAGCTGAGAACATGGGGCTGGAAGCGACCAACCTCTGGGTCTATCCCGGATATGACCACGACGCCAATGTGGAGAATTACCTGAATGATCCTTCAAAATCCTTTCCAATGGTCTACATGTCTTTTGCATCTGCCAAAGATCCCACTTGGACAGAGAAACATGGTCAGACAGCCACCATGGAAGCTATCACACTGGCGCCATATGAGATGTTTTCAAAGTGGGAGAAGACCTCATGGAAAAAGCGTGGCGACGATTATGATGCTCTTAAGGATCACCTCACCAAACGTCTCATGAATTATGTCTATGCAAATGTGCCTCAAGTTGAAGGGTATGTGGATCATGTGGAGCTGTCCACACCTTTAACTACACGGGATTTCCTCGGTTACGACAAAGGAGAGATCTACGGAGTAAATCATACGCCCAGCAGGTTCCGCCAAAAATGGTTACGGCCCCATACTCCTGTCAAACAGCTTTACCTCACAGGCCAGGATATTGTCACTGATGGTGTAGGGGGGGCACTCATGTCCGGTGTCGTCACTTCTTCGGCCATTCTCAAGAAGAATGTTATGAAAAATGTTTTGTCCGGTTGAGATGTTCTTTTATTATTTATGTTTAAACATTTGAAATCTGTGTATGTCTTTTATTGAGATCTATGAACTGCTGTTAAATCGAGACCCTCTGCCTTCCTTAGTCCCCCGCAATATATGGGACCGAGAACAGACCTCCCAGATAGAAGCACTAGGTCAGCCGCCGCTGGTAAAGGCTGGACTGCATCTTTTGAACGACGATATAGAGGGTTGTCATCAAATTGCACAGGACAATACTTCTTCTGAAGGTAGCTATTGGCACGCCATCCTCCATAGACGGGAACCGGATTACAGCAATTCAAAATATTGGTACCGCAGAGTAGGTAATCATCCTATTTACTCAAAACTTCAGGAAAGCTATCCGGAGTGGGAGCCGTTTACCTTTGTAGACTGGTGTGAAGATGCATCACGTGGGAGGAGTAAGAAATCTCAAGAATGGCTGAGAGAGGTTCAAGTGCAGGAGATGAAATTTCTCCTAATGCATTCCAAGGAGGGAGTGAGTAGTGATTAAGGTTGTCCAATCCAAAAGTAACGATCCAATGTTATTCAACGTTACCGTTCAAGAAGCTGGTAGCGAGACCCACCACCAGGTCACTATGTCAAATGAAACCTATGAGGATCTAACAGGCGGTAAGGTTAATCCTGGTAGGTGTATAGAAGCGGCTTTTGAATTTTTGCTGGAGCGAGAACCGAAAGAATCCATACTGAGTTCTTTTGATGTCACGGTTATCTCTAGATATTTCCCCAGTTTTGCTTCTGAATTCGGTAACTATATTTCACCATAGTTAAATTTCAACGGTATGAAGCTGACCATCCTCGGCTCCGGTGTCCTGATTCCATTTCCTGGCCGGGGAAACAGCGGCTATTTTCTTCAGTCCGGCGAACAAAATATCCTTATTGATGGTGGATCTGGGACAATACGGCGTGTGAGCGATTATGGGCTGGATTACCGTTCCATAGACACCATTTTCTATACACATATGCACCCAGATCATACATTTGACTTGATTCCGCTTCTATTTGCCTGGAAGCATGACCCTCTTGTAGACAAACCCAGGACCCTAAAGATTGTTTGTCCAAAGGGATTTATTGGCTATTTCAACAAGCTTATGGATATTTACGGCGAATGGGTGATGGATGAGAATGTTTCAATTAAATTGAAAGAAGTAGAAAGACAAGAAGTGACTCTTGGGAATCTAACCGTTACCTGCGGCAGGACTGAGCATACTGACCACAGCGTCACTTATCGATTTATTGAGGAGGGGGGAAGTTCACTGTTCTATTCGGGCGATACAGATGTATGTGATGAACTAATTGAGAGTGGGAGAGGGGCCCATACAGTCCTTCTGGAGTGCTCATTTCCTGACGAAATGAAAAGGGAAGGTCATTTAACGCCATCTGAATGTGGGCAAATTGCCTCAGATATGGGATGTAACCGTCTTTTGTTGACACATTCTTACCCAGAAGTACTTCAGACCGATATACTCTCCGTTGTAAAGACAAAGTTTGAGGGTGAAGCAATACTGGCCGTCGATGGGATGAAA